>JBEPUU010000158.1:0-3326 GCA_041691355.1 bacterium
GCGTTATTCGTCATTTGTCATCCATTGAACTAGATTACAAATATCACACGATAAAGGGCTGGGAACCTTGAGATACCTCATAAAGCTACTTATGTATGAATAATATGAGACGTGGTATTAAATTCCCAAACTTATTCTAAATATCATTTGTAGTTATAACTTTCGTAATCAATTTTTTACACAGTGCGACGGGATTAGCCTTCGGATCGTTTTTTATTAAATGAATATCAGTTCCATGAAAACATATATATACAGTCATACAAGGTGAATAAATGGAGTACCCTCCGAAAAAATAAAAATGGAGTGCCCTTCAAAAAAAATGTAAATCGAGTGCCCTCCGAAAAAATTGTAAATGGAGTGCCCTCCAAAAAAATCGTAAATCGAGTGCCCTCCGAAAAATGTAAATGGAGTTCCCTCCGAAAAAATTGTAAATGGTGTGCCCCCAAAATTATTTTAAATATAGTGCATCGAAAAGAAAAAATTGTAAATGGAGTGCTGTACGAAAAAATTGTAAATGGATGCCCTTCCGCTGCTAAATAAAACGCAACACAGTTTATGTATTTTTCACATTCCCTGATTTATATATTATTATTAAATTATTGTAATTATTTTCAATGGTATAGTTTATTTTGCTTTTATCTTTTTGGTTGTGGCAGTTACCCCTGTTGTTATTTTCTCTTGTTTGTTGTTGATTGATGAAGATATGTTTGATTTTTTAACAATTTGTTTCTTTTGAGGTTTACAAATAGGTTGTTTATCATTTGCGACCTTTTTGGTTCCATTGATAGTGTCTGTTGTATATGCTGTATTTTTTGTTGATGTTTCTTCTTTCACTGATGTGTTTGTTTGTGTTTGTGTTTCGGGAGAAACATTATTAATTATTTCTTGGTTATTTTTGTCGTCTGTTGATGTGGGTACATTTGATTCCGCTATTGCCAATTGTTTCTTTCGCGGTCTACGAATTGGAAGTTTAATATTTACAATCATCTCTTTTGCCTCCTTGATTTTTTCTGCTGCTGTGTCAGCTTTATGTACTGCTCTTTCGGCTGCTTTGTTAGCATTTTCGACAACTTTTGGCGCCGTATTAGCATTTATCATTATTTCTGCAGCTTTGGAAACGGCATCTTTTGCTTTGTTCGCAGCTTCCTCTGCTATTTTTTCAGCCTTTGCGATCGCTTTTATTTTCTTCTCGTCTGCTTTAAGAATAGCTTTAGCTGTCGCTTTGGTGACCGCTTTTGCATCCCTATCTTCCTTGATTAATTCCTTCTTTTTGGTTTCTAGAGCGGTCACTTCAGCGACTATTTTTTCAGCATTCGCAATAGCTTGAGCATGCTTTTCGATAGCTTTCGCTGCAGCTTCTGTTGCCAATTTAACTTCACTCGCGGTATCATTACTCATCTTTTTAGCAGCTTTAATGGCTTTTGTTGCTTGACGCTTTTTCTCTTTGATTAATCGTAACTTATTTTTGTTACATTGGACAGAATTCTTCTGATTTTCATCATTATTTGTATCAATTTTTATTTCAATTTTTTCACTGCTTATATCATTCGGTATATTGTTTTCACTATTAATTGAATCAGGATCTATTGGATTTATATTTTTGTCTACAGAAGAAGCATTATCACTTTTTAATTTAATTTCTTGTTTTTTAGCTTTTGCATCTTCTTCTTTTTTCTTTTCTGATTCTCTAACATATTTTAAATAATACCATACATAACATGTTTTGTTGGCTTGTCTTGGATACTTTCGCGTTTTCGATTCAGGATTATAGTATATATTTTTGCCGAAGCCCATAACATGATACATTATTTCGTTAGTTGTATTTATATTTTGTTGTTTGTATATCAATAATGGAAAAATGAACTTCATAACAGTTTTCATGCAACAACTAAAACTAATTTTGTATTTATCCTTAGGAGGCCCTATATGATATAAATACATACCAATGAACACCTTTGTCAATGTTATAGCGAATAATTTGCAATGAAATTCTTGAAGTAATGTATTCATCAGTTTGGCACGCGTATATTTTAATTTCAACTCATGTTTCAAAAGTTTATAAAACGTTTCTACTCTCCATCTTACGGTATAAAACTCTGTCAAATAGGCATATTTATACTTATTTTTATCTGTCAATGTTGTTAACATAACATATTGGGTATCACCAATTTTATATTTGAGCAAACGTACTTTAATCGCACCGCGAGTGTTTTTACCAACTCTTTTAACTCCTTTGATATACATAATAATGTCTTTTGATTTTCCATTCCAAAAATCTTTGAAACAATTTTCTTTGATTTGCATACGAAAAAATGCATCGCACCCACGATTGACAATTTTTTCTAGTAAATCGAAATGATAATAAAGGCGATCAAACAGAAACACGTAATATCCAACCATTTTTTCTAACTGTTCTTTGAATGATGGTTGTTCACCTAACTGTGGTGTAATTTGAATTGAAATAGGTTCGTCAGTAATGGTATCTAAAACGGTACTGATTAATAACCGTCCTGTTTTTCCATTTTTATTTAATTGAACTTTACCGTTTTTCTTCAAATTACCATATACGGAAAGTTTAGATCCATCTACCGCACATGCACATTGTTTCAGCTTAGTATAACTATCGGTCGCATTTATATCATTAACATTCCCCTGTTCATTTTTCTCTTTTATTGATGAATCGTCATCATGATCGCAATTATCTTCGACCGATTTATCTTTTTTATAATCATAAAATAACTTTTGTGTCTTTGTGTGTAATTCCTCGAACATTTCATGTCCCCTTCTCTCTCTTTTTTTCTTCAAAGCTGAATCTGAAATGTTTGCGATCTTTTCGTTGTACATCATATTTGCTGTCTTTAGATATGAATCTGAATCAAATGATTGTTGGCAAACAGCATAAACAGTATCTTTACATTCAGTGCGCTGTGGAATATTTTGTTGTTCGTTAACTTTTGACTCTGTTTTTTTACGATTGTTGAATATATATTTATTTTCTATATCTTTAATATTCGAATTGAAACGGCTATGAAACAATGCTATATCTTTCGCCAATTCTTGTTGTCCTATTTGAAATTTTGATATCATTAAGATTAGTTACATAAGAAAAAAATAAGGTCGTAACAATAAATACATAAATCTTATACCAAAAGAGATAACAACAGTATTTATACTGTGTCATGATGTATCTCAAAGTTTTCATGTCTTCACACGTTACTATTCTAGTGATTTCTATTGTACGATTATTAAGAATATCAATTTCACTCACATTTACTATTATTTTAAAGAGACAACATGTAACATATATGACTGGACCGTGATTGACC
>JBEPUU010000159.1:0-3269 GCA_041691355.1 bacterium
GATCGCAACACATCTACAGCAGATTGTCCTGCCGACGCGCTTTTTATTTTAACCTGCTCATATTGTTGATCTGTCAGAAAATGTTCAGAATGAAGGATATCCAAAAGAGATGTTTCACCCGACTGATCTGGAGCAGGTAACACTTGGGTAGGATTGGGCATTAGTATAATAGTAAAAAATAACCTCAGTCAAGTCAAGGTAACAGAGTCGAGGCAATTGTGTATAATAATCTAAATTATGGTCAGTTTTATTGTTATTGCCAAAGAAAAGAAAAAAAGAGAAGACTATATCAAAGAGTTTGCACTCAAAGAAAAAATCGACTCTTTTGATATAACAATTGTTGAAAGAGACATAAGTGGCAAAACTGCCGCCCAAAGCATCGGGATTGAAACAATAAAGCTGCTTCAGAAAAAAATATTTTTTAAACCTCTCAAAAGTCCTAGTAAAATCATTGTCATAGAAGACGCACAACTTTTGACTCCTGAAGCACAAAACGCTCTATTAAAAGTTCTTGAGGAACCACCTGCACACACATTTATTATCTTGGGAACCGAAACAAAAGAGACGCTGCTTCCCACAATTCTTTCACGATGCCAGATGATTGAGCTTGAAGAAAAGAAGAAGGAGCTTTCGGATAAAACAGTTGAGGAAATAAATGCCTTTCTTACTGAACTTCCAAATCTTTCAATCGGAGATAAATTAAAACATGCAGAAAGACTGGCAAAAGATAAAGAAAAGGCATTACTTTGGATTGAAAATTTTATTCTTGTCTTGAGGGAAAATATGCTACAAAATTTAGAAAATGCAAACGTGAATAAGATAGAGATACTTAAATCTTTCCAATCTCTTCATACACTGTTGAAAACAACCAACGTCAATCCACGATTTGCGATAGAGAATACATTACTCAGCTTTTCGTATGATAAAATTGAGTGATGTTCCTTTTTACAAATCTTTAATAGTGATTGTAACATCTTGTCTTCTTGCGAAAACATAACTATATTATAGTTTCACGTATAAAGAGATGAAACTTTCAAACATCGCAATAATAAATTCATCTGGATCCAAGAGTCCCGCACCATTTTGTTGGTATACTCCGGATGATTCAAGTAAAAATCAATCCTTACCTAACGTTCGGGATTTTTTTTCTAACACATTACTTCCCAATAATTCGGCTACTAGTGATAAACGAATAACACGACCGCTCGGACGCAGCGTGCTTCGCACACAAAAACTAGCAAATTTTTTGGGAATTACACAAATGAAATTAGGCAAAACCGCATTGTATGAATTTAATGCCTCATCACCATCCGCGAGCGTCTCTGTTTTTTCACCTATTGAAATAAATGGTCATTCACATAATATTTTCATTAAAGGTATAGACGATCTACCAGCAACTATTTCTGAATACGACACTGTTAAACTCATTATGGGATCATGTCTCTTCAGCGGGCGAGCATTGCAGATGGCAGGTACGGCGGGGACTATCGACATATTATCAAGTGAAAGACAAATCAGTGAATCCGTACAGCGTATTATAGTTGATAACAAGCTAACACTCTATGAACTAGAAACGGCGAACCGTCTTACACAATTGGTAGCAGATATACTCACGCTCATTCCAGAGAATATCCAAACAACGATAATAATAGATGTGCCGCGAATACAATACTATTCATATGTATTGGACGCATTCGGCCAACAACTTATCTCACCCGAGCTCGTGTTGCAGTGGTTTCAATTGGTCGATGAACGCAACAAAAAAGTTACAAGACTTATCATGCGATGCCTTACAGAATATTTGAGCAAAAGAAAAATGCCACGTTCACCAGAAATACAACTTTCATCAAGCATGGACAGTCTCGAAGTAATTATTAAAAATAGTGTTATAGTAGGCAATCATATTACTATTGCGCATCTTTGTGAGATACTTTCCAAACACGACTCGCTTTGGAAACGTGTCATAGACCTCAGTAACCCTGAAACATACTCAGAATTGATTAATTTAAGTTATGTTGTAGAGCAATTGAGACCCAGTAAATTGAAGGCTATCGAAGAAAAAAGGCTAACTATTGATATCGATAACTACGGTGAACGTAGGATTTATCAAAAGACCCAGGATTTGGCAAAAAAAATTAAGCAAATTGACCCAAATTTCACCTATACTTCACTTGGCTTATATCCACTTGAAAGTATTTTTACCAGCAATGAAACTGGTGTATCAGACCTTTATTGGAATGATCCAGGACACTTATTTATTGATGAATCTGGGAAAAAATTCACAACATCAGAACTTCTTGCCCAATTAAAGTAGTAAACTCAGGATCACGCTATCGTGTGCTACAATTGCCTCATGCTACAGCACGGAGCGAATAGTGATTCTAAAAGAAAAACTAATCTTGCATTTGCCATGCGCCCCTCAACTCTTGACGACTATGTAGGACAAGAACAACTCGTTGGCAAAAAAGGGATTATCCGCAAGATGATTGAGAACAATTCAGCCTCTTCAATGATTTTCTGGGGACCTCCGGGATCCGGCAAAACGACCCTTGCACACCTCATCGCAAAGGCAACTGATGCCGACTTCCACGCACTTTCAGGCGTCACAAGTGGAAAAAAAGATCTCCTAGCAGTCATAGAAAAAGCTCAAACTAAACAAGACCCAGTCACTAGTCCCCAGTCCCAAGTCTCTCGCAAAACCATCCTTTTCATCGATGAAATCCATCGTTGGAACAAAGCACAACAAGACACACTTCTGCCAGCAGTTGAGAAGGGGACAGTAACGCTAATTGGGGCAACAACTGAAAATCCTTCGTTTGAAGTTATCAGCGCGTTACTTTCTCGAAGTCGGATTTTTGTGCTCAAAAGTCTTGATAAAAAAGATTTACAAACGATTATCCAAAAAGCACTCACTGACAAAATAAATGGAGTAGGGGAGTACAAGAAAAAAATCGATCCAGAAGCCGAAGATTTACTTATCAGACTCTCTGGAGGGGACGCAAGAATTATGCTCAATGCCCTTGAAATGGCTGTCACGACATACAATGAAAAGGAAATAAAAGTTGAAACAGTACGAGATATTTTCCAAACCAAATCCGCTGGCCTTTATGATAAAAAAGCAGACGAACACTACAATATCATCTCTGCATTTATCAAATCCATGCGTGGATCTGATATAGATGCGGCGCTTTATTATCTTGCACGGATGCTCGAGAATGGCGAAGATCCCAAATTTATCGCGCGTAGGATGATCATTTTTGCCTCAGAAG
>JBEPUU010000160.1:0-3259 GCA_041691355.1 bacterium
GCAAAGCCCAATTTAGTCATAATACCATACGGTGCAATGCTTTTAAATTTTATTACTAGTCCTTCTTTTGAAAAAACTAATGATATATCTATTAAATAGGTATTCTAGTATATCTGTCAAGAAAATATCTGAAGCTAAAAGTTGTCTTTTAGCTTGAAATGAAGACCTAAAGTCATCTATTGCTCAGCTACGCACAGAAGACTATTAATTCATATGATAAAGAGGGAATACCAGAAAATGATTACACTATCCTTACCATTCTCTCAGTTTTTTCTAATGTTGAGGGTCTATTCTAATTAATAGATAAGTTCGGTACGAGAAGTAAAAGACAAACCCGCACGCATACTCCAAAATTAAACAAGGAGCATTGACTGGCGGGAATTGTCATAACAACCCATTCTAATTTTGTGGAGATGTCCGGCAGTGAACCGGAGTCCGAGTAAAATTAGTTAAAACATCTACAAGCGTAGTCGACTATTGTAATTCACTTTGCCGTTTCCTGTCGACCGGAGTAACAAAGTATAGGTTGATAAATTCAATAAAAGTCAAACCGTTCTTTTAAGGTTTCCCCCACCTGTGTTTATGCCCATACTATCCCGGTGAGGGAAGATATGTATGAACAGTCTTTGCGTACGATTAAGCAGCTAGTGCAAAATCGAAACGTTGTGATGGAGTTTTAAATCCACCAAACGCTGCATCGACTCCATCAGCTAAGGTTTTCTTAAACTGACGGATGCTAAGAGGTGTCTCAGCATTTATTGTTTGACTCTGTTTAACGACTGTATGTCAAAGTCGGCTTGCAGTTTTAATGTGCTTTTCTCGTCGAATCAATTCATCCCCCTACGCTCTTTGAGCTTCGGCCCTTTACGTTTTGTTCAGAAAACGTAGGCGAATATTGATTCTAGTATGTTCCTTTTATGGCTTGAGCAATCTCTCTTTCTATTGTTTTTTTCTTGAGAGATTCTTTCTTATCAAACTTCTTTTTTGACTTGGCTGTAGCCAATTCAACCTTGATCAAACCATGCGTAGTATACATCGAAATAGGCACAATTGTCAAGTTTGCTCCGTCCATTTTGCCTTTCAAAGAGATAATTTCTTTCTTGTGCAATAAGAGTTTTCGGGTACGTGTAGTATCATATGTATCAGGTCTAGCATGTTGATAGGGAAAAATTTTTGCATTCACGAGTTGTGCTTGTCCTCCGATAATTCGTACAAAACTCCCTGTTAAATCAACATGTCCTTCTCTGACCGCTTTTACTTCGCCACCGACTAGATGTATCCCTGCTTCGAATTTGTCCAGTATTTGATAATCATAGGTTGCTTTACGGTTCACAATTTTCATATTTTCATTATACTCAATTGGTGGTATTTTGGAAGGACAAAATGGTATACGGATTGGTATACAATACAATAATGCAACTCAAACATTGGATTATTCTTCTTATTATTCTTTTTTACATTGCAGGGTTTATCTTTCGTGCAGAAGTGACACTTGATCCGGATTTCGGTTGGCATCTGCAATTTGGACGAATGATTACAAAGACTCACACAATTCCTCGAGATGATCTCTATTCCTATTCAATGCCAAGTTATCATTTTATTGATCATGAATGGGGAACGGATAGCATGATAGCTGGTATATATGACAAGTTTGGCATAACGGCATTGAATGGTATTTTTGCGTTACTCGGAGTCGGGACTCTTTATTTTTTGAGTAGAGGAATAGACGTGCGATGGGCAGGAGTGCCACTATTTCTTGTTGGAGGGACAATACTTGAATTCATTGGAATTCGGCCGCAAATTATCACGTGGACGTTGCTTGCTCTTTTGATGGGTATTCTTTGGCAAAAGAAAGTATGGCAAAAATGGCGATTTGCTATTCCAATCCTGTTTTTGTTTTGGGCCAACATTCATGGGGGTTTTGCAATAGGTATTGTGATATTAGGATGGTTTGTTATCGTTGAAGCGATTAGCAATCGTCGTATTGATGCAAAAGATGGCTTGGTGTTACTTTTATCAGTAGTCGCGACACTTTGTAATCCATATGGGTATCATTTGTGGGTAGAAGTAGCCAAATCAGCAACTGATTCGAATTTGCGTTGGTCTATTCAGGAATGGTATCCTGCGGTTTATTTCACCAATCTCGCTTTTTGGTTGTATGTAGTGATCTCGTTTTTTCTTGTTATCCGATATCGTCGTAAATTTTCACCTGCAGCACTTGGAATATATGCGCTACTTTTTGTGTCCGGAATGTCGAGCATGAGAAATATTCCTATTTTTGTTGTTGTGTCTTTTTATCCGACTCTGCAGGGAATACAGTATTTGTATGCAGAAGCAGGGGATTATCTGTATGGCAAAGAGAGATTTGTGAGAGGATATATAGGGTTTTTTCTTATCTGTTTATTTCTCTACTTGCCACAACTTGGAGCATTTGTCTATGGCACTATCCGTTATGGTGATGGGCAAAATAGTTATCCTAGGGGTGCTGCTTCATATCTAAGCCAACACCTACCTCCTGGTAATATTTTTGCATCCTATGATTGGGGAGGCTTTCTTATTTGGCAATTGCCGGAAAAGAAAGAGTTTATAGATGGACGCATGCCCAGTTGGCGTAATCAGTCTGCTTTTCCAAGTGAAAGTACGTATGCATTTGGGGATTATCAAAAAATTCTGCAGGGGACAATACAGTTTGCATCTGTCAGTAAAAAATATGATATTGATACAGTTCTTGTCTCAACGAGTGATACAAAGGTGCAGCATCTGAAGATTCTGGGTATTGATGTGGAGAAAAACGCATTTCTTAAACGCTTTTTTACCTCTAATACATCATTTGCTCCTGTTATCACACAAATCAAAAAGATGGGATGGAAGGAAGTCTATCATGACAAGACTGCGATAGTGTTTAAAAAATAAACGTAGCTACAAGCTCATTTTCCAGACTTTGTCTTGTGAGAGAACCTGCATTTTCTTATTTCTCTCGTCAACTGTAAAATCTTTCGCATTAGCTAGAATTCCGGCACTGTAGGCGTTTTGATATTTTCCAGTTTTATCAAATTTCACGATTCTGCTGTTGCCTGAATCAAGTACATAGATACTTTCCATTGTGATGTCTGTCACAATTCTTGTTGGGTTGTTCATCGGTTTTAATAGTCCCGAAACGTGAAGGTTGTTTGAGGTGCCACTTGTGTACTGTTCAATTGTCCCGTTTTTGAATAATAGCCACACAGATCCGTCAATTGCCATCCCTGTTGCGTTGGAG
>JBEPUU010000161.1:0-3197 GCA_041691355.1 bacterium
ATCGTATTCTCTAGGGGGCTGTTTTTGTTTTTGAATGATTCTGAGGGCCCTAATATGCTCGTTGTTATAGGAATGGCAGTTATCGTATATTTTATATCTTTGGTGATTTATTTATTCGCCCTTTCAACAAAACAACAATCCCTTGTATCGTTCACCAGCCAGAAGAGGCTTTTGTTAGTGATTTTAATCCAGATACTAATTGTCGCTGGTTTCTATTTTGGGTTGAAATAAGGTCGCCATAGACTCCGCCATAATCTCCAAGTTTGCTACAATAAAACCATGAAAGTAATCTTCCTAGATCGCGACGGCACTGTAATCCGAGACCCGGAAGACGAACGAGTTGATTCTGAAGCCAAGATCGAATTGTTTCCCGATAGCATCGAAGCTTTGGCATACCTTGCTGAGCATGGTTTTTCTGTTGTCTATATAACAAACCAAGCAGGAATCGCAGAAGGAAAAATAAACGCAGATGATTTTAATAGAATTCAAAACAAAGTGCTTGAAATGCTTTCTCCGAGTGGGGTAACGGTGCTCAAAACATTTATGTGTCCCCATGGGCCTGATGATAAGTGCGAGTGTCGAAAGCCAAAACCAAAAATGATTTTAGACGCTATTAAAGAGTTTAATTTGGATACCCAAAATTTGTATATGGTTGGGGACAGGGCATCAGATATCGATGCGGGAATTAACGCGGGTATTAAAACAATTCTCGTTAAAACTGCCAACATTTCTGTGGTTGCAGATCAAGCAACATATACGGCACCAAACCTTTTAGATGCTGTTAAGTATGTTGTAGGGCACTAAGGAAGATTGCAGCCAGATGCTACACATAGCTTTTAGCACTTAAGATGCTAAGCTTTTAGTATGATTTCTGTGTATGTCGCAGCCTGGCTCGCTTCCATAATGTATGGAGTTGAAGCTATTCTTGGGAAAATAACGAGCAAACACTCGGTTAAAAATCCTTGGCTTTTTAACTTCATATGGACACTTTTTATTGCTATTGGAACGGTGATTGTTTCATTATATTTCGGGGCAGGCATTCCCGTACATTGGAAATACATATTTTTGACTTCCGTTGTGTGGGCACTGACAAATGTATTTTACGCGCTTTCAATATATAACCTTGATGCTTCGGTGCTTGCTCCGCTCTATACACTCCGCACGATTATGGCAGTGATTGCAGGGAGTCTCTTTTTCGGGGAAGTGCTCTCACTCAAACAATATGCGCTTACGGGAATAATATTTATTTTCGGAATTTTTGTGAGCATGGATGAACGCTTCAGCTTCCGCTCATTTTTTAATCGCAAGGTTGCGATCGCGCTTATCGGAATGCTCTGCTTGCTTATCGCCTCACTCCTCACAAAAAAAGCGGTTGCAGTCGAAGGACTTTGGAATACAACACTTTGGGTTGCTCTGCTCGGACAAGTGTGGCTTCTTGCAACCATACCTCTTTTTAAAAAAGATGTGCCTTTTGTGAGTATCAAACAAGTTGGAGTCATAGCCATTGTCTCAGTTGCCGGCGTGAGCGGAACTATTGCGGCCATGGCTGCTTACGCAAAAAACGTAAGCATCGCAACTTCAATAATCTCGTTGCCGCTTTCCATGGTTGCGGCATTTATCCTTTCTTTTTTCCTCCCCAATCTTTTGGAGAAGCACACACTTAAGGTTTATGCGGTCAGATTTGTTTCCGCGAGCATTATGATTCTCGCTGCTTTGAATTTGTAATTAGAGGTCTGAGTGAGTAACGTTTATAATATATCCATGGACTTAAAAATAATTCTCGGGGCGATTGCCGCCATCCTTGCCGTTGTCAGCTCTTACATTTATATCCGAGATATTTTTCGAGGCAACACAAAGCCACATACGTATACGTGGCTTATTTGGTCTATCGTTACTACAATCGTTTTCTTTGGGCAGGTTGTATCTGGTGGAGGTCCTGGTTCGTGGGCGACAGGGGTGGCGGCCATCGTGACTATTTTGACTTTGATTATTTCTCTTAAAGGCAACTATGGCACGAAAGATATTACAAATTTTGATAAGGTCTGCCTAGTCTTGGCAATCCTTTCGATTCTCCCATGGCTGCTCACTAAAAATGTATTATGGTCAGTACTTCTCGCTACCTTCATTGATCTCATCGCATTTTTCCCAACAATGCGCAAAACATGGCATGCGCCTAAAAGCGAATCGCTCGAATCAATGTATGTTGACGCGGTTAAGCATGGCCTGTCTACATTTTCGATGGGCACTTATTCTATAATCACAATCATTTATCCGCTTTCAGTGTTGCTTACCAAATTTGTAATAATAGGTGAAATTTTGTTTTTACGAAAATTCAAACACAAAAGCTAAGGAAAGTGCGTTCACAAACCTATATAAAAGACTTTTTGTCTGATCATGCTAGAATAGTTTCACATAAGCTTGCAATACGTTTCGCAACCGATGTATTTTACCGGTCTATTTTCTATATTAATCATCTCAATAACGAATGAAAAAACTTTTAGCAAAACTTCAGACAGGTTCCAGTGTTATTGTATTCGACGATGCAGAAGCCGCAGGTATTAAAAATCTCTACAAGGAACCAAATATAAAAAACGCGATTGAGTTTGATCTCAGTCACATTCTCGGAGAGGACCAGTGGTATTACGTTGTTCCGGTGGGGGACCAGAAGATCAAGATGATGGATAGTTATCTTTCTGAAGATTTGAATGGAATTGGTCTCGATACTATAAACGAGGATTCTGCTTTGCAGGTTCGTGCGCTGTACCTGGTATCAGGCGAAGAGAAATATTTCACAAAGATCACATCTCGCCTTTTGCCTAAATCATCAAAGTATATTTCTATCGGTGAGACACCAAGCTTGGTTGAACAAAAAAGCGCGATAACAGTCACCGGTCAGCTTGATGCATATTGGAGTGGCTCATGGCTCTACTTCAAGAAATTCGCATACGTGCAGACGATGTTTCCGGGGATGAATGAATTCTATCGAGAAGCAACAGAACGAGAAACAAATTTGTTTCTTTCGTGCAGCTTATTTGAACTCAAGAGTGAGATGAGCAGTGACATGATTGGAAATCGTAACCGAAGAATGATCGCAGCCATCATCGATTCAAAAAGTGCTGATCTCGAGGATCCGGACATGCGCGAGAAATATCTCGACTATGCTAAAACATACAATCTTGATTTGGAGATCGAGGACT
>JBEPUU010000162.1:0-3192 GCA_041691355.1 bacterium
CCGTAGAGACGTATCATCTGCTCTTTCACCGTCTGAATAAGCGGTTGTATAAAGCCGTTATAAAGAACTATGTTCCTAATCAATTCTTGCAGTATCATATGTCTATATTTACTATAGTAACTTTTCACAAGGCAAGTCAACCTTTTTATTATTCTGTATATTATTGCTTAACATTGTATAATATTGTATACTATATTTGACTGTGAAAAACTCGCTCTTTACTCTGATTATCAGAGGATCTATGCTATAAATACCTATGAACAATCTACTCAGTGTTAAACAAGTTGCCTTCATTCTACGCGTACATCCATTGACGGTCAGACGCTATATTCGTGACAAACGGTTAAAAGCAGTAAAGGTCGGCGGCAACGTCAGAATTGATGAAAACACATTGCAAGATTTTCACAAGGAAGTTACAATTACCGAGCAAAAACCGAAGGTTTTCAAAAATGCCCGACTTTTGGATAAGCAATTTACTCGGGACGATCCTTTCCTTCGTTTGGAGGGAAGAGGTGCTGGCTTGGACCTGAAATGAGATTTAAGGGGTGTCATTTTTGATAAATGGCATATGTATCGGATTAATTAAAAAAATTCGGACAAATAATACTAACTAACACTATGGTAAGTAAAAAAGTATATATCGCCCCCGATGGGTTTACAGCCTTTATTGATCGGGGTCATAAAAAACATGTGCAGGCAACTGCTTTCTTCAGGTATTTCGCGCAAGAGCAATATCAGCTCTATACAAGCCCTGTCACAATTAATGAGACCTACATGACGATTTACAACACTATTAGCCCGTCACTTGCAAGGGATTTTCTTCGAGCGCTTGATCTAAGCAATATAAATTTGCTTTTTCCTGAAAATGCAGACATCAAAGCAGCAATCAAAATTATTGAATCAGGTAACTCTGTTGAAATGACTTTTGCAAAGGCTCTCATGGCGGTAATCTGTAATAAAAAAAGCATTCCACAAATCATGACATATGAATTCCTTCATGCTCTCTACGGCTTACAACTTTTTTATCTTCCAGTTTAGAATATCAAACTCATCCTTAAGGCATAGCAAATAGTCAAAGCACATCTATTCCAGCCTTCTATCTCTTCCTCTCTGCTATAATCGTTGTATGCAAAAAGCATTTATTTTTGATCTGGATGGTGTTCTTATTAATAACGAGCCACTTTGGGAGATAGAAAAGAAAAAAGTGTTCACTGAGTTACTTGGAGAGAAGGTATTTTCCATACTGGGACCAACAACAGGACTTGATATCAATACGATTTATGCAAAACTTGTCGGCTTAGGCGCGACGATTTCACGAGATGAGATGCATAGTATTTTTAGTAAAAAAGCACTCACGATTTACCGAGATACACCAATCACTCAGGGAATTCAAGAATTGGGTGTCAAACTCGTAAGCCATAGCTACGCGCTCGGAATTGTTTCAGCGTCACCTAAAGAATGGATGGATTTGGTTATTCAGAGACTAGCGTTTAAAGATAGTCTTTCAGTCGTTATTTCTCTCGAAGAACGAAAAGATTTGGCACATAAACCTTCACCTGATGGATATCTTGAAGCGATAAAAAAATTGAATTCCCTACCCGAATCAACAACTATCTTGGAAGATTCAAATACAGGTATTGCCGCAGCTGTTGCCTCAGGAGCATGTGTCATTGGTTTGAAACAAAATTTAATTACGGGCTATGAACAAACAGGAGCAGATATCTACGCAGAAACTGTTGATGATATCTTGAGTATTGTTCTTCATAGAAAGTTCTAATATAGTGGGCGTGTTTTATTGACCTGCAGGTGGCTGCCACAACTCGATCTTGTTTCCCTCGGGGTCCATGACGTGGGCAAACTTGCCAAACTCAGACTCATCGATCTTGTCCAGGACATTGCAGCCTTCCGCTTTGAGCTCCGTGACCAGAGCGTGAAGGTCTTCAACGCGGTAGTTGATCATGAACGAGGCTTTACTTGGAGAAAACTGATCGCTTTCCTTCGGAGCAATCAACCAGGCAGTCGTTCCGCCTGTGGGCTTGCCATCCGAGTCGACCCAGTCGAACGCGGCACCGCCCCACTCCTGGACGTCGACGCCGAGATGACGCTTGTACCAAGCCTGCAATGCAGGTGCGTCCTTTGCCTTGAAGAAGATGCCACCGATTCCTGTTACTTTTTTCATATATATTATGCTTTTTATTTTACCAAGGCTTCCATATGATAGCAAATAAAATTTGTGGACCCGAGGGGAATCGAACCCCCTACTTCGCTATGCCATAGCGACATGTTACCAGTATACCACGGGCCCTTTCTGTTGGATTATTGTACCAAAAAAAATACTCTCAAACCAGCATCTTTACGAGAGAAGGAATCACTTATTTACTGCAGATATGGAAGTGGATTAACTAATGCGCCATTAACTTGTATCTCAAAATGGACGTGCGGACCTGTTGTGTTACCTGTTATACCAATCCATCCGATGATTGTTTGTCCTCCAACTACACGCTGTCCCGATGAAACATTTACAGATTCCATATGAGCATAGTGATATCGTACTCCATCACCTTTGTTTACCCACACGTTATTTCCATACCCAGTATCATATGCTCCTAAGCTGACATAATCGACAGTTCCACTACTTGCAGCAACAAGAGGTGTCCCAATAGGTGCGGCAATATCAAGAGCTTGGTGATACCACGAAGCAAACTGACTAATAAGGCCATGAGTCGGCCAAGTAAATCCATCTGACGTAACCGAAACTGGTCCACTTACAACATATACATATGGCTTTACTGTTTGCTGAGCAGATGGTTCAATACCATCTGGAACAATAAGAGTTTCTCCGTTGACCAGGATGAAATTAGTTCCATCCCCTGCAAATTCATTGAAAGGAAAATCAACGATCTTCTGTGGATCTGTATTATATTTCTTCGCGACAGTATAAACAGTGTCTCCTGCTCCCACTTTGTAAGCAATACCACTGACAGGCAGAACTTGAAGTGAATCTCCGACACTTAGATCATCAGTTTTGAGGTTGTTTGCCCATCGCAGAGTATTTTCCGAAATGCCGAATTTGTTGGCAACTGTTCCTAATGTATCTCCCCGTTCGACTTGATAAGTAATAATTTTATCGCGGGGTTTGCTTGAGATATTTGTTTTGAAAACTTCCTGATTAGTAAGTGCAGATTGCTTTTC
>JBEPUU010000163.1:0-3146 GCA_041691355.1 bacterium
CTATCCTCTCTCAACTGCAATAGTACATTCTGTCACCAGAGCTGCTAGTGCGCCAACTGCGGCAAGCGCAGGCGCGATAACGACTCCTACAACGCCAATGGTTAAGGGTAAAACAATAAGATCTTTTCCATTTTTGTCTCGGATTGTAATTTTTCTGACATTTCCTTCTTGAATTAATTCTTTTACCTTTTTAAGTAAATTTTCTCCATTGAGAGTAAATGTTTCTTCTTTCTTTTTAGTTGTCATATGCTCACCTCCTTTGTAGTAAATAGTATAGCAAAAAAGTAGTTATGTGCCTAATTTTCGTGTTGCAAATTTTTTTTCTCAGGACTATAGTTAAGCTAAATAGAGAGGAGGTGATCAAATGAAATCAACATGGCCTACTATAATTGTGATTGTTGTTATAGCAATTGTTGGATTTGGTGGTTATAAATATTATCACCAGATGAACTCCACCAAAACTCAACAAACAATGACGCATACCACCATGATGCAAGCCAAACCTACTGCAATGATGGCAAAAAACAGCGTGTATATGATGATGCCTACCAAATCTATGGGATCAATTCTTACCGATCCAAAAAGAATGACATTGTATACCTATAAAAAAGATACTAGTGGAGTAAGTAATTGTAGCGATGCTTGTCTCAAAACATGGCCTGTGTTTGTTGCATCTTCTGCAGCCGGAAGTTTCCCTGCAAATATCAGTGTCATAAAGCGAACTGATGGAACACCGCAATATGCATGGAAAGGAATGCCGTTATATTATTTTGATAAAGACACAAAAGCTGGAGACGTAAATGGAGAAGGAATTGGCGGTGTTTGGGATGTAGTAAAATAATAAATAGGAGTCTCTAAAACTGCTAGTGTGAAAATACTGGCAGTTTTTTATTTTAACTTTTGTTCTGTAACTACTATAATTTATTACCAAATATTTATATAGATGCGCTATAATTATGATCTATGTCTGAGCTATTTTATTTCTTGGGTCATGAGCAATTTCAACCTGAAATACTCGTCAAACATGCACAACTTGCTGAAGAAGCTGGTTTTGATGGAGTGATTGTCTCAGAGCATTTTAATCCCTGGGTTTCAGATAAAGGAGCCGCAGGTTTTGCATTTACAACACTTGGTGCAATAGCACAAGCTACTAAAAAAATAAAACTTATGACCGGAGTTGTCGCACCTCTTTATAGATATCATCCTGCAGTTATTGCTCAAGCGGCTGCGACTGTTGATCGATTATCGGGAGGACGTTTTATTCTTGGAGTTGGAACTGGTGAATCACTCAATGAAGTTCCCTTGGGCTACCAATTCCCCAAATATAAAGAGAGATCGGAACGAATGAAAGAAGCGTTGCAAATTATGACCCAACTTCTTGCGGGAGAAAAAATAACATTTGAAGGTCGTTACTATCAAACACAAAAAGCCAAACTCTACAGTCCTCCACTTCATTATGTCCCAACTCTTCTTGCCGCAGGCGGTCCAAAATCAGCAGAACTTGCTGCTCAATATGCTGATGGGCTTATTGTTAGTGTGAAAGATCCTGCAGAATCAGTTTCCAGTATCGTAGCTCCTGCAAAAGAAAAAGCAGTTGGTAAAAAGTTTATAACTGCTGCTTCTCGATGGACTGTATTTGCTCACGATGAAAATGAAGCATGGGAGGCGCTTCTAGCGTGGCGCGGACTACGGGCGCCAAGTAGAGATACGGCTATTGATCCAGAAGATTTACAAAAGGAAGCAGACGCACTTCCTAAAAGTGAAATTCTTTCCCGTTATACAATTATTTCAACACCTCAAGGATATGTTGATGCATATAGACCATTAATTACACAAGTTAACGCAGATATTGTCTGCATCCAAACCACGAGTACAAATCAAGAAGAAGTAATTAGGCTGCTTGGAAAAGAAGTTTTGCCCAAACTCAAATGACATCGTCTCATGCAAGGTGAAATTCGAATTATTCCCATACATCATATTCCAGAAATAACACAAGGCGATGATCTTGCGGATGTGATTGAGGTTTCGTTAAAAAAACAACAGATACCACTCCAAGATCATGACATCATTGTTGTCACACAAAAAATTGTCTCTAAGGCGGAAGGAAGAGAAATTGATCTCTCAATAGTTCAACCATCATCCTTTGCTCAGGAAATTGCAAAAAAGCATAAGAAAGATTCACGGTATATCGAGCTTATTTTACAAGAAACAAAGCGAATTGTCCGAATGGATCATGGTGTTATTATTTCTGAAACGCATCATGGTTTTATTTGTGCTAATGCGGGAGTTGATGAATCAAATGCTGGGAAAAAAAATTCTGCTATTCTTCTACCTATCCATCCTGACGAGTCTGCAAAAAAAATAAACGAGGCTTTGCAAAAAAAGAAAGGCTCAGATATACGTTTTGCTGTCATTATCTCAGACACATGGGGAAGACCGTGGAGAGAAGGACAAGTAAATTTTGCGATTGGGAGTAATGGAATTGATGTTCTAGTAGACTATAGAGGACAAAATGATTCTCAAGGATTTATATTACAAGCAAGTCTTATTGCAATTGCTGATGAATTGGCCTCTGCAGCGGAATTGGTAATGGGGAAAACAGAGGGTGTTCCTGTAGTTATTGTCAGAGGATATAAATTTAATACTTCTACTAATAATTCAAAAATGTTATTGCGTGATCCCAGAAAGGATATGTTTAGATAAATATGGAAAATAAGATAGTAGTTCTTTCAGGTGGAGTTGGTGGTGCTCGATTTTTGGATGGTCTCATTCAAGTTGTACCTCAAGAAGAAATTGTGGTTATCGGGAATACTGGGGATGATGAAATTTTTTATGGTCTTCATGTGTCACCGGATTTGGATAGTGTTATGTACACGTTGGCTGGAATTAGTAACCAAGAGCAAGGGTGGGGTCTACATGATGAAACATATAATGCGATGCGGCAACTGGAAAAATTTGGTAATGATAGTTGGTTTCAGTTAGGGGATAAAGATCTTGCAACGCATATTCATAGGACCAAAGGTATGCATCAGGGAAAGACTTTAAGCGAAATTACTGCGGAAATGGTTGAAAAGTTGGGATTGAAATTACAGCTTATTCCTATGACAAATGGAACTGTTCGTACATATATTCAAACGCCCTATGGA
>JBEPUU010000164.1:0-3142 GCA_041691355.1 bacterium
GATTACGAGTATGATACGGGAAATTGTCAGCAATCAATAGTAGATTATACAAAAGCTATTACGCTTAATCCAAACTATCCTCAAGCATATAATAATCGGGCTTATACCTATATGAGAATGAGAAATTATAGTGCAGCACTTCCTGACTTAGATAAAGCTTTGGAATTAAAACCTGACTATATTCAAGCCTTAATGAACAGAGGAGATATCCATAATTATTACTATCAAATTGATAGACCACGTGCCATCAAAGACTATGAAAAAGTAATTGCCTTAGGAGGTAACCAAAAAGAGACAAGTGTCTGCGGACACCTTTTCTTGGCAAAACATAATGGATGGACATTGGGTGCGTATCTGGATTTCTTTAGAGGCGCAGTTACTACCTGTGAATAACAAGATGCTGTTATAATATATTTATGAGTAATTCGTCAACAGTTCGTAAAATCCTCAATAAAGTACCAGAAGTTACTCTTTACTTTTGGATTATAAAAATCCTTTGCACAACAGTTGGAGAGACAGCCGCTGATTTTCTTAATTCAAACCTTAACTTGGGACTAACTGGAACAACAGTTATTATGGGAATTTTGCTTGTGATTGTGCTATTTTTCCAGTTTAGAGTAAATAAATATGTACCTAGCATATACTGGTTTGCAGTAGTTCTCATTAGTGTTTTTGGTACGCTCATCACCGATAATCTTACCGACAACTTAGGAGTAAGTTTAGTTACAACGACAACTATCTTCAGTATTATCCTCGCCATAGTTTTTGCAATATGGTACAAAGTTGAAAAGACTCTTTCAATTCATACCATTAATAAAATGCGCAGAGAAGCGTTTTACTGGTTGGCAATTCTTTTCACTTTTGCCTTAGGCACTGCCGCGGGAGATTTGGTAGCAGAAAAATTTAATCTTGGCTATCTAGTGTCTCTTATTATTTTTGCTGTACTGATTTTGGCTGTAACTATTGCTCACCTCAAGTTCAAGCTCAACGCTGTTCTTTCGTTCTGGATTGCCTATATTTTGACTCGTCCTCTTGGTGCCTCAATCGGAGACTATTTATCGCAAGCAAAAAGTGATGGAGGGTTGGGATTGGGTACAGTCGTAACAAGCGCGGTGTTTCTTCTTACTATTTTGGTTACTGTTATCTATTTAACTGCTACGAAAAAAGATGCTGTTGCAACAAGTGAAGAAGCTCTTGGATAAATTGAGTTTTCACCTCAATTCAATGATAGAATCCTGTGAATTTTATCCAGATTAATTTTATTACTTCACTTATTGTTATTCTTATTCCTTTGTCGTATTTCCACCAATTATAATATCTCCATCTGGAAATAGAAGAAGGACTATTTTGGAGATGAACTCGTTGCCTTTTAAACACATCTTTGAAGGTTTCAAAAACTCGTCTTTGATGATACGGCGACGAAACCAATATTAACTTTTTAAATTTTTTCCTTCTCACAATCTTTTTAATATACTTAGCATTCTCCAGGGTATCTTTTGCTTTTTCTTCAAGAAGAATAGATCTTGTAGGAATATTATGTTCTCTCGCTCTTATTTTCATTAATTTTGCATCCGAAATTGTTCCGTCAGCAGAACCTCCAGAAAGTATTAGGTATGGTGCATACCCATCTTTATATAAATTGATTGCATGTTTTATTCTGTCTTTACTACCGCTTACCACAACTATAGCGTGTGCCTTTGTTAATTTATTTTTCGGAGAGAGATATTTGCCTACATTCGTCCTGAGATTCATTGTAGTTATGTATATTATTCTGTATTGGAATTTTATCATGCTTATAGTATATTCTTATTCGCCTCAAAAAGTAAATTCGTCCGGAGTATTTATCTACTTTTTTTTTCTAATAATCCTGTAAACATCGTGCTTATTTATTTTTGCTTTTCATGCCTGTATAACTTTGTATGCTTGATCTTGACATGAGAAAAATTTGGCCTGTTAAAATGCATTAGTTTGAAGAGTCTGGTGTAAATAATTCTGCAGGAAAATCTTTAGAGAATTCTTGCGAATTATCTTCATTTACAATTGCGTAGGAAAAGTGATATTTTTTTAACAACTTTTTTGCAGGGACAAAAAATAAGCAGGTAGCGATTGCATCTGCGAGAAGTCCCGTCTTGGCAATAACCCATGTGGCTTTGATTGAACGAGGGGAAGATAGTGTGTGAGGATTGATAATATGGTGAAATTCTCTCCAACGTCGTCTATTTCCTGCTGATGCACAAATACTTTGATTGTAAATAGTTGCAACTCCGATAACTTGAGATGGATTGTCTGGATGCTCTAATCCTACAGGAAGTTTCTCATTTTGTGTATTTTGATAAAAAATATCTCCACCGGCGTCTACACAAAAATATTCAAATTTGTGTTTTTTCAGTACTTCTACGACAAGATCGATAAGATAACCTTTACCGGCTGCTCCAAAATCAAGAAGCGATGGGTTTTTCATCAAAAGATTTGGATATTCATAGTCCATTGCTTCTTCCCAATAGTAAGGAGAATGAAGTTTTTTGGGTATGAGAGAATAAGTCGCATCATATCCCGCTTCAACGAGGACTTGACCGATAAGAGGAGTGAATGCATGATCGGTAAGCTCATAGAGTTCTTTATAAAGTTTGAATAATGTTTTGGCGTTGTCGGGCAAAAGATAGCTGCCTTTTTTGTGTGACATTTGCGTAACTATGGAATCTGAACGAAATCTTGAATATGTTGCATCGAAATCATCAATAACCGCGATTATTTCTTCTAGGACAAGGGAACGTTTTGCCGAGTCCGTGCTTTGTGGAATATCAATCTGCCAATGAGTGCCTATAGCTTCGAAATTAAATGAGGTCGTCAGCATGTCTTACGATTTTGCTTGCTGCTCGATTGTTTTAAGAGCGCTATTAAAACCATTTGGTGTCAATGAAGATTGGGCAACCTTGGTCAGATGGATTGTACTAATATCTTTTTCGATGACCATGGGTTTATATCCACTTATAAAAGAATTTTGATATTCCGTTGAATCAGGGTCATCTGATTCATTTTTTACATCAACAGTTGTAACAATATCATTTTTTAATGTAACAGTTACGTTAATTTTCTTTTGACCCACGTGAGTGATATAGTCACCTTCTGCTGAGTATGTACC
>JBEPUU010000165.1:0-3135 GCA_041691355.1 bacterium
ATTGGGATTTGTGAGAAATGAATTTTTCCCAGCAAGTGCCGAACCATCAATCCAGTTACAACTTGAATTACCAGCCGGAACCAACTCTCAGCAGACCCAAATTGAAGCTGTCAAAATTCTTAATCAGGTCCGCACACTTCCTGAAGTACAGCTTGCACAACTCAGCGTAGGTCAAGGAGCAGATACAGGCAACGGACCAAGTGGTGGGGGAAGTAATATCGCAACAATCACTCTGGTTCTTCCCGACCCAAGTCAACAAAAGATCTCGTCCATCGATCTTTCACAAAAGATCCGCGAGAAATATGCAAATTATCCCAATGGAACTCTCTCTGTCGTTGAACAAAGTGGAGGACCACCAGCAGGAGCAGATATACAAATCAAATTATTTGGAAGAGATTTGTCCGCCTTGAACGGATATGCGAACACACTCGAAGCGTATTTGAAGAAACAACCAGGTGTCACCAACGTCGATAAATCCGTAAAAACAGGAACAAGTAAAATTGTTTTTGTCCCTGACTATCAAAAAATGCTCGATGCTGGTGTAACACAAGATCAAATAGGTCAATGGTTGCGAACATATGCAAGTGGATTCACACTTGATAGCAATGTGCAAATTGAAGATGGAAATACTCAAGATCAGGATATTGTTTTTAGAACCGATGCGAACCCTCAAACAATTCAAGGTCTTGGCTCAATTATGATTCCAACAACTCATGGATCTGTACCACTTCTTTCGTTGGGAACAGTAACTATCAAACCAAATCCAACTCTCATTACTCGCGAAAATAGTAAGAGAACAATTTCTGTTACTGCCGGCGTAACCAAAGGATACTCATCAACAGATATCAGTGCCAAACTCGGAAAATATGCTGACTCGCTTAATTTGCCGGCAGGATATTCATGGTCTACAGGTGGAGTAAATCAACAAAACACAGAATCAGTTACCTCAATTCTTAAAGCAATGGTGCTATCATTTATGTTGATTATCATTACAATGGTACTTCAATTCCATTCATTCCGAAAAGCATTGATCGTGATGCTTGTTATCCCACTTTCTATCTCAGGTGTCTTCATAGTCTTTTCATTGACGCAAACACCATTATCATTCCCAGCACTTATCGGAATTCTGGCGCTATTTGGAATCGTTGTGAAGAATTCTATTCTTATCGTTGATAAAATTAATCAAAATCTCAAAGCAGGTCTTGAATTTGAGACAGCAATTGTTGATGCAGCAGAAAGTCGAATGGAGCCAATTGCCCTAACTACATTTGCCGCAATTCTCGGACTTATTCCAATCACACTTTCAAACGCACTATGGCAGGGTCTTGGAGGAGCTATCATCGCAGGGCTTATTTTCTCAGGCTCAATCATGCTGTTCCTCATCCCAGTTGCATACTACATAATTTTTTATTCCTCAGAAGGACAAAGAAACAAATAACTTGATTACTATTCCCTTAATTCGGAAGATATTTGTGGACTTTGGAGAGGAGATCATTCATTTCAAAGGGCTTGGCCAGATAATCATCAGCTCCAGACTCTTTTACAGAATTTATTAGATCACAACTCGCAGATATCATAACTACCGCAATATCTTTGGTCGCATCATTGGCCTTTAGACTTTTACACACATCTCTACCATCAACCCCGGACATACATATATCTAGGAAAAGTAATTTGGGTTTTATTGTTGCTAACTGAGAAATGACACGTCCATCTCCAATTGTTTCTACATTAAAATCAAACATTTCCAACATCATTTTCATCGCTTCCAAAATAGAAGGGTCATCATCTGCAATCAAAATCTTGTTCGTTCTCATATAGTATATGCTAACTCAAAAATATGAGAAGTATGTAATAAAGGTTGTTTTTTTTAGACAACGCAAGCACATATCTTTTTTTACCAAAAAGCATTATAATACAAGCATGCACAGTCTCGACTATGTTATTCATTTTGACCGATATTTGCAGCCGATTATGCATGCCTTTGGGCCTCTGATTTATCTCGTGCTCTTCTTTATTATTTTTGCAGAAACAGGATTTGTAGTAACTCCATTTTTACCTGGTGATTCACTACTTTTTATTGTGGGAACATTTGCCGGTGCAGGATATCTCAATATTTGGCTTATTTATGTTCTCTTTTTGATTGCAGCAATTGCCGGCAATATGGTCAACTATTGGATCGGTAAACGTTTCGGACATACTGTATTTAATAAAAAGAATTCACGGTGGCTCAATAAAGAAAATCTTGAGAGAACACACGAATTTTTTGAGAAATACGGTGGAAAAACAATCATCATCACGCGCTTTATGCCAATTATACGAAGCTTCGCACCATTTGTCGCAGGCATGGGAAGTATGAAATACAAAACCTTTATGATGTACAATATTGTTGGCGGATTTTTATGGGTAACAATAATTACATTTGCAGGCTATTTCTTTGGTGGAACTAAAATAATTAAAGACAATTATGACACTGCCATTTTAGCAATTGTATTCATTTCTCTTCTTCCCGCTATTTTTGAATATATACGACACAGAATTGGAAAAAAACATAAAAAAACTGCCTAACTCTTGCCTGCCTTTGATGCTGTTCTATCTCTTGCATTTACATTCGTAATACCACAATAATAAAGATGAGGAAAGGAGGTGATTATTAATGAGTACAACAAAATCAAATGATTTCATTGATACTATGGCGGAATGGTTCGCTAAATTTCCTGAATTACCCAAAACTTGGCCACAGACGTTAGTAAAGATTACACCAATGTTGGCAATTATTTTTGGAATCCTAGGTATTCTTGTAGGAATAAGTGGGTTAGGTGTATTAACTGCATTCTCGCCAATAGCTTATTTAGGAGGAGTATCAGGGTATGGTACAGGCTATGTCTCAGCACTTATTTATCTTCTAGCATCTGTATTATTACTGATGGCTTATCCAGGAACAAAAGCGAGAAAATATAGTGGTTGGAAATTATTATTTTGGAGTGAAGTTGCAAGTCTTATCGGAGGATTGATTTCAATGTCAATTATCTCTGCAATTATCGGCGCGCTAATCGGATTTTATCTTTTATTCCAAATCAGATCATACTATAAATAGTATTAAGCACTGACAACACATATAACTATATATAATAT
>JBEPUU010000166.1:0-3108 GCA_041691355.1 bacterium
GTCCAACAGGTGGATTTATTACTTCATATGCTATCTTTGTCGTTGATCAAGGTACAATTACATTGGAAAAATCCGATGATATTTATAACTTAGATAATTCAATTCCAGACAAACCTCCTGCACCGGCACCTTTTCTTAAATACTTCTCAGGTGTATCCCAGTTCAACTTACGCGATAGTAACATCTCACCTGATTTTATGGTGTCGATGAAGACATTTAATTCAATGTACAACAAAGCAGGTCTGAAGACAGTCCCAATTGACGGCATCATCGCAATTGATACCAATGTGCTTGTTTCAACAATCAAAATTCTTGATAATAAAGTAGAAGCAGATGGACAGACCTTTACTACTGATAACGATCCGCATTGTGATTGTCCTCAAGTCATTTATGCTCTAGAGAACAGTATTTCTCGCCCTGTTAATTACGTTAAGACTGCACGAAAGAGTCTCATTAGTGATCTCATGCAGGCAATTATGGTAAAGGCCTTGCAGTCTTCCCCAAAGCTATATTGGGGTTCGCTCTTCCAATCTATGATCACAGGAACTCAAAAGAAAAACATTATGTATGACCTTTTCGATAATCAGGCTCAGCAGGGAATTGAATCTCTCAATGCTGCCGGTCAGATCAAATCATTTGATGGTGATTACCTGCATATCAATGACACCAATTTCTCTGGAGCAAAGGTCAATATCTTCCTGAGTGAAGCCATAAATAATGCATATAGTGTGGCGAGTGATGGGACAATCACCAAAACAGTAACCATTACTTATAAAGATCCATACCCACCATCGGATTGTAGTCTTAAGGATGGCGGATTATGTTTGAACGCTGAGTATCGTGATTGGTTGCGTCTCTATGTCCCACAAGGCAGTAAATTGGTGAGTAGCACAGGTTCACAAGTTAAGATATCCACAACCGACGAACTAGGCAAAACTGTATTTGAAGGCTTTGTCACAGTGAGACCGGAAGGATTCAACACGTTCATTATCAGTTACACTTTGCCTTTCAAAGTTAAATCTGGCTCTCCGCTTCCTGTAATGATTCAGAAACAGCCGGGTGCAACCAATAATCCCTACACAATGGTTGTTAACGGAAAAACCGTTAATCAATTAATACTTAATACGGATAAAGTAACAGCTGTTTCATTCTAAGCTTATCCTACTAGTTAACTGCCTATGAGAAATTTCAGAACTGAAGGAATTATTATCAAAAGGCGCAATTTTAACGAAGCGGATCGTATACTTACTGTAATGACTCGTGAATACGGCAAGATACAGATAAAAGCTGCAGGTGTACGGAAAATTACGAGCCGCAGAGCTGCACACATTGAACTTCTCAATCACACAGTGTTACATCTCTATAAAGGTAACACTTTTTCGATTCTAACCGAAGCAAAGATGCTCGAGGATTATTCTCCAATTAAGGAAAATTTTGAAAAGGTAGGTTTTGCATATCATCTTTGTGAATTGGTAGATGGATTATGTCCTGAAAATCAAGAGAACAGTAACGTTTATTCCCTTTTGCTACGTACATTAACAATGCTTTCTCAACAAAAGGATGTTACACACCCACGTTATTTCGCTTCAGAAATTGATGACTATACAATCGGAACGTTTGGTATTGGCGTGAGTGACGCACCACGTGTTGAGTCTGAGAAAAAAGGGATATTGCAGGATTTTGAAATTTCATTACTTTCGGAGTTAGGGTATTGGGATAGACATGATGCTGTTTCCAGGAAATTTAATACCCATGATATGATTGAGGATATTCTTGAGCGCAAACTAAAAAGTCACTCCATCTTCTCAAAGCTGCAGTAAAAATTTCCCAGCAAAATTTACACTAAGTATCATTGCTTTGGCAGTACTTTTGACAACTACATTATTTGTCTCTGCGTATAATCAACCACAAAACCAACAAAGTACACAATCACACGCAGAAATGATTTCTGTTAAAAGAGTAACTCCCATACCCATAAGAAAAACATCCCCAACACCTATAAGAAAACCAAGCGTAAAGCCAAGCAGAATACCAACACAAATGCATATCAAAAGTAGATGGGTTGGCCACAAATATATCTGTCTTTAATGGTATTTCTTCAATTCGTTTGACTAAACTCGGTAAATTTTAGTTTTAGCTTCTTTCTGATATAATATACTTATGGTTGAAAACGTAATGGACAAAATTGTGGCACTTGCCAAGCGTCGTGGATTTATTTATCCAGGATCAGAGATTTATGGTGGTCTTGCCAACACGTATGATTACGGTCCAATGGGAGTAGAATTATTGCGGAATATTAAGAATACTTGGTGGGATTACTTTGTAACCAAACGCGACGATATTTTAGGTTTGGAATCGAGTATTCTTATGAACCCAAAAGTGTGGGAAGCAAGTGGTCATACTGATAGTTTTACTGATATCCTCATTGACTGTAAATATTGCAAGACTCGAACTCGAGCCGATCATTTAATTGAAGATCATTTTGCCGCTAAAAGCGAAGAAATAAAAGTTGAAGGGCTTTCTACCAAAGAATTAGACGAGATTATTCAAAAAGAAAAAATTCCTTGTCCAACTTGTAAAAAATTTGCCTGGACTCCAACGAGAAAGTTTAATCTTCTTTTTGAAACAAAAATCGGAATTGTCGAAGATAGCCAATCTAAAGTATACCTGAGAGGAGAAATTGCTCAAGGTATGTTTGTTAATTTTAAGAACGTTGTCGACACACAAAGTCCTAAATTGCCATTTGGTTTGGCACAATCAGGAGCTGCTTTCCGAAACGAAATTACACTTGGAAAATTAATTTACCGTATGCTCCAGTTCAATCTCTCTGAATTTGAATACTTTTTTGATCCTGAAAAAGACAAATGGGAAGATCATTATGATTACTGGAAAAAAGAGATGAATCATTGGACTACTGAAGTTCTGGGTTTGAAAAAAGAAAATACTCGTTGGCGCGCACACACGGATGAAGAACGATCTCACTATTCGACAAAAACAGAAGATGTTGAATATCAATTTCCTTGGGGTTTTAAAGAACTTTATGGCCTTGCGTACAGGACGGATTTTGATTTAAAAAATCACACAGAAAAATCAGGTAAAGATTTAACA
>JBEPUU010000167.1:0-3071 GCA_041691355.1 bacterium
ATTCCAGAGACTCAGCGCACCTTCATGATCCTTTCCGATTTCTTTTGCAAGACTAAGTGCAGTAATATCATTATCTCCTGTTACCATAACTGCCTGAATGCCTGCTGCACGAGATTTTTTTACCGCTTCAGCCACTTCTGGACGTGGAGGATCATAGAGCCCAACTATTCCAAGAAATGTGAGATCTTTCTCAAGTTGTTCTCGTGACTGACTTCCTTTCTGCAGTTCCTTTTTTGTTCCAAATGCAATAATTCGCAATCCTTCCGAGGCAAGCTTTTCATATTCATCTTTGATTGTCTGTCGTTCTTTTTCAGTGAGTTTACTTTGTTCAAGGATAACTTCAGGGGCTCCACGAACAAAAACAAATTTTCCATCAGATTTTTTCCAAACGGTTGTTACAGTTCTTGTCTCAGGATCAAAAACATGTTCTTCAATATGATCTTCATCCATAGCGTTTGTCATCTTGCCATTCGCTTTCGCCCAGAGAAGAAGCGCTCCATCTGTTTGGTCTCCAACAATTTCAAAATCTTTCCCATCCCCTTTCTCTATCAGTGAGGCAGTATTGCCAAGAAGGCAGGCGAGTACAAGTTTGGGTAAAGCATTTTTTTCTTTAAGCCAGTATTTTTTAACACGCATACTGTTTTGTGTGATCGTTCCTGTTTTGTCAGAGAGAATTACTTGTACCGATCCAAGTGTTTCAATTGAATTCATCTTCCTCACAATTGCATTGTTCTTGGCCATACGATTCGTTCCAACTGCAAAGGCAATCGTCACAACTGCAGGAAGCCCTTCAGGAATAGCTGCGATTGCTATACTAGCGCTCACTAAAATAAGTGGAATGATTTCTTGACCTGAAAAAATTCCAATAGGAATAATAAGAAGACCAATGCCTATTGCAGCGTACGAAAGCATTTTCCCCAGTTGATCAAGATTTTTTTGGAGAGGCGCTTTGTCTTCTTTCATTTTTGAGAGGGTCGCTGCAATTTGTCCAAATTTTGTACGTATGCCGGTTTGGGTCACATGTAGCAATCCATTGCCTTGCAAGACCAATGTTCCAAGCATGACTGATTCATCCTTTTTCTTTATAACTGCAAGTGACTCTCCTGTCAGTATTGATTCATCAACTTCAAGTTCCGCATCTTCTAATAACGTGCCATCAGCAGGGATTCTATCCCCTTCACTAAGAACAATGATATCGTCGGGTACGACTTGTTCTGCTAAGATAATGATCTCTTTGCCATCTCTGATGACAAGAGCGTCGGGTGCTGTATATTCTTTGAGTTTTTCCAAGGATAGTTGTGCTCGATATTCTTGAAAAAATCCAAAACAACCATTGATAATAATGATGGCAAAGATAAAAAACGCATCAATGCTGTCTTTAATAAATAACGAAGCAATGCCAGCTATCAATAGGATAATGTTGATGGTTGTTGGGAATTGAGAAAGAAAGAGATCGGTGAGAGAAAAATTTGATTTGGTTGCTATAGAGTTTTCCCCATATTTGCGTAGTCTCTCTAGTGCTTCTTGTTGTGTTAGTCCGTGCTGCATTTAGTATTCCGCCCCCTTCGGTCTATACTGTAATGCTTCTGCAATGTGTTGTGGACTGATGATCTCTGTATCCTCAAGGTCGGCAATAGTTCGTGAAAGTTTGATAATACGATAGTACGCTCTTCCCGAAAGCCCCATTTTTGTTACTGCTTGACGAAGAAGATTGATACAGTCATCTGAAAGACTGCAGTAGATTTTAATAGTTTTATTTGTGAGTTCAGCATTGGAAGTAATTGATGTTCCTTTGTACCTCTTACTTTGTTTATCTCGTGCTTTTTGTACGCGTGCTTTGACAGTTTGTGAGTTTTCCACATGCTTTGTATCTTGCTCTGTAAGTTTTTCTACTTTAACTGCTGGAATATCAAGATGGATATCAATTCTATCGAGTAGTGGTCCTGAGATTTTTTTCTTGTATCGGGATATCTGCGTTGAAGTGCAAATGCATCTATGCGTTTTATCCCCAAGATATCCACATGGGCAAGGATTCTGACTAGCGATTAACATGCACTTTGCTGGAAAATCAGCACCTGAATTTCGGATTGCCGAACGGACGCGTTCTTTGGCTTCTTCAACGGCCTTATCAGGAAATCCAACAATAGTGAAAGAGGGAAGTCCTTGAGATGCAATATCAACTTCTACTTCGACAGGCACCGCATCAAGCCCGACGACAGCGGCAGAAAAAACTTTGGCAAGCATACACTCTATCTTAGTTGATTCACAACCTCTTGACAAACATTGTGAAATAGTATTATTCTATAGGTGTTGCCTGATGCATCGGGCTGACTTACTATAAAAGTAGTTATTTCTAGATACGTTATTTTTATAGGAAATAAAAAGTTCGTATATTACTCGAATAGAGAATATACAAAAGAAGAAAAGATATAAGAGGGTAAATGACACAAAATTGTTTATTATCTTATTTCAATTCAACAAAAAGATCTGCTTAAAAAACAGATCTTTTTGTATTTTAGGGGCTTCAACCCTCACAATTCCTTTCTCCGCATCGACCTCAATAATTGCTTCATCTCTAAGAACTTTTGTTGCATTTTGTGTGCCGACAATGCAAGGGATTTTCATTTCTCTAGAGAGGATTGATGCATGGGAAAGCGCGCCACCATCAAAAGTTAGGTGAGCAGATTCGTATTTGCAAACCTGTTAATGCGAGAATTTTTCTTTTTGATCGAAGAGTGGTGTATGTTATGTCCTATGATCCTAATAATTACATCAAAAGTATAGGAATCCGTTTTGAATATGCACCACTTGGGCAAATGATGCATGGTCTTTTTATGCAATATTGGGAAAAAGGGGAAGAGCTTTAGTAGTTACTTGCTGTTTTTCCTTAGCGTGTTACAATAATCCCGTATGGATCAAGTCTCCCAAATCCGCGAGAAAGTAGATATTGTTGCTTTTATCTCTGAGTTTATTACCCTGAAAAAGGCAGGACGCAACTTTAAAGCGAACTGTCCATTTCATGGCGAAAATACTGCTTCGTTTGTCGTTTCTCCTGAAAGACAGATTTGGCA
>JBEPUU010000168.1:0-3014 GCA_041691355.1 bacterium
GTGTAGAGACATTACTTGGACGAAGACGCTACGCTTTTGAAGATCCCAAAAGAAAATTTATTGATAACAGCATGCGTCGCGTTCTTATGAATTATCCAATTCAAGGGTCAGCTGCAGATCTGATGAGAAAAGGGATGGTCGACATCGATGAAAAAATTCTGAAAAAATATCCTGATGTATCCCTTCTTTTAACAATTCATGATGATTTGACATTTGAAATTAGTGATGCTGATACCGATAGATTAAAACAAATAGTAAATGAAATTCAAAATGTGCTTTGCTCTATCTATCCGTTATCAGTTCCACTTGAAGTAGATATAAAAATCGGCAAACGTTGGGGCGATCTACAAAAATTCACTGTGTAAAAAACTTTCTTATATCTTCCACATCTTTCTGTATCTGAGCGGTTAAATGTTCGACAGAATCAAATTTCTCATTATCGCGAATTTTTTTGTAGAGCTTAACAGTAACTGATTTTCCATAGATATCTTGATCAAAATCCAAAATATAACTTTCTAATTTCACTTCTGAATTTTCAAATGTCTTGGCCGAGCCCACAAAGGATGCCGCGTGATATATCTTGCCATCAATTATTACATCAGCTGCATAAATTCCCTCAGGAATTTCAGTATGAAGTGCGATATTCGCAGTAGGGAAGCCAAGTGATTTTCCACGATTTTCTCCACGAATTACAATGCCATCTATTTTGTATAGTTCATCCATACAAAAGAGTATATCAAATGAGGATTATATTGTGCGGACTTTATGATTTGCTTCTTCTGTGGTAACTGGTTTGATGATTCGTAGTAATTGAATCAGTCCATATCCAGTCAGTAAATAAACTACCATTGCAACAAGCAGTGACCAGTCAAAGAATGATCCGGCGACACTTGTCACACCAAAGATACTCCTGAAAGGCATTGCAAAAGGATAACTGAGAGCATAGACAAGTTGTGTAAATCCGCTGGCAGGATTGGCGCCCAAAATTTCAAAAACAAATCGAAATCCAAGTGCTGCATCAATAAGTCCGACAAGGAACCAAACAATATTATATGAACGCACTACTGCTTTTTGCTGTTTATATTCGCTTTTCGTAGACCCATATCCAAAGTCTTCTTTGTTAGTCCGAATAATTCTTCTATCTTCAACCATAGAGTTAGTATAAACCTCAAGTATAAGACAAATATATAAAAATGGTAAATATAATGTAAGAGTTTATATATGTCTCATAATATTTATTTTGTAAGATTTGCTATAATGCTACCATGCCTGAACGAAGACAACCTTTATACAAAGAAGAAATAATACCGGTTACTGCCAAAACATCGGATATTATTTTAGAAGCTTTTACTGCAGTACCATTTAGAAGAAGAGCTACTGCCGGAATAAATAGAATTAAAAATCTACAAGCTGAATCAGGTTTTTCCGTAATAACAGATGGTCAAACCATTATATATAGTGCGATGCAACTTGGAGGAGCTAATCCTCAAGACGCGCCTAATCCACAATTAAGTTATCAAGTAGGCTCTACTGCCAGAACCAGCCTTGGTCTACGTGAGTTACTTGAAGAGATAGACATTAATAAAATATCTAATGATAAAAGAAACGAACTCTCTTCACAGGAAGCTAACCCGCATGGTAGTTTAGCGGAGTATTCTGTTTTAGGTACATTTCATTTTCATCCTTATCAAACACATCCAGGTTTTTCAAATAAAGATATTACAGTTTATGAAAATTTACCACAACAGGTGAGAAATTGGGGTATGGCCACTGCAACAGAAAATATGTATAACGGTGTTTTTCTCAACACGGAGATTGGAAAATCTCCTGAAACAGTCTTATTTATGTACAAACAAGGACCTAACACAACCACATATTATCAAGGATACGATTTTGATTACTATAGCTATGCACGGCAAAAAGATATCTTAGTGCAAAGTGGCATGGATATTGTAACTGCAAAAATTCCTTTACTAAGAGGTTCTGCTGATCTTACCTTATTAGCAACGAATTTGGAACAAAGGCAAAAATAGATGTTAATTTTTAATGAGATACATACCTTCTCATTTCTTACTCTGCATACTAAATGAAGAGTATATTTAATCCATCAGGTGGTATAACGCTATAGAGATACGGTATAATCGTTTTATGACTCAAGGCGAATCACTCATCAGCATCCTCTTGATAATCATCATTTACTTTCTTTATCACATCACCAAACAACTCGGCTATATGACAGGCAGAAGATTTAAAATTTCTTTCTTCAATTGGCAAAGTTATAAACCATATCCTAAAGAAAAACTACCGAAAAAAACTCCTGAAGAAAAACTCCTGAAGAAAAACTCCCCAATTAAATTTGGCTCCTAAAAAAAATAGTATGCTTAATTCAGATGCACAATGAAAAGTAAAAAAATAAAAAAACATTCTAAGGCAGTTGAAGGACAGTTCCCTCTTAACCCCAGTAATTCAGATAGATTAACTTTTAACGCCACTTTTGATGATAAAGTATTTATAATCAGCAATGTATCTTACGAAATGTTATTTGACCAGAGATGGGAATGGATAATTAGATATGATGATCATGGAGGAACAGAAGATTTTCATCGACATGAAAGATATTGTTTAGAAGATGAATCTGACTTTCCATCTTCTAATATATTTGTCCCCGATATTACAAAGAAAAAATTATTTGAATGGGCAATTAATGATATAAAAAGAAATTATATGATATATAGAACAAAATTTTGTAAAAGAAATAGTATTGACTTGTATTAATTGAGCATATAGGCTATTATTACACACACTTTACAAGAAGTTTGTAAAATTAAACTATGAGTAATAAACAAAAAAACGATAAATATCTAGATTTAGTTGAAAGTCTAATGAATTATATGATGCATAATGGAAAATCTGCCAAAAATCTACCAAAAAATGCATCATATATTGCGTTCTCAGCGACAAATAAAGAATTATATGACTATGCGCAGCAAATTTTAGAATCAGTTCAAAATGCT
>JBEPUU010000169.1:0-2992 GCA_041691355.1 bacterium
GATTATCATGTGACATATACAATTGACCAGGATGGAATTGCGCATGCCAAGGTGAATGGTACGCTTAGCAATACAACATCTCAGTATTACGCAACATCGTATGCAATTCAGTTGGGATTTGATACGATCTCAAATGTCCAAGCGCAAGACGCGGGAGGCTCTATAAAACCTCAAGTGGACAAAAACGGTAATGGATATGTTATCTCCTTAAATTTCAACAAACAAGCAGTGGGACTTGGTAACAAGCAACAATTCACAATAACATTTGATACACCGACCCTAGCTCATCATTATGGAAGGATTTGGGAAATAGATATTCCAGGTATCTCAAACCCTGATGATTTTTCGACCTTTGCAGTAGAGCTCAAAACACCTCCATCATTTGGACAACCTGCTTATATCAAGCCCAACAGAGCAAGTAATGATTTAACATTTGATAAACAAACATTGGGCAAATCGGGAATCTCACTTTCGTATGGAAATAGCCAAATCTATAAGTTCCATTTAACATATCATTTGCGAAATCCAAATTTGTATTCAATGAATACTCAAATTGCTCTTCCACCGTCAACCAATTATCAAGATGTATCAATCACCAATATCGATCCTGCGCCAACGAATGTAACAGAGGATAAAGATGGAAATTGGCTTGCTCACTATCAACTTTCATCTGTGCAGAATTTTGATGTGACTGTCACAGGCAATGTCGTTATTCATCTTACTCCTCAAGAAGATCCTATGACACCAACGCAGCTTAGTGATTATGTTAAAGCACAAACGTATTGGGAAGTTGATAACTCTACAATCCAACAATTGGCAACACAACTTCAAACGCCTCAAGCAATTTATAATTATGTGAGTAATAAATTACATTATGATTTTTCAAGAGTAACTGGGAACAAGCCGAGATTGGGTGCACTTGGAGCCATACAACATCCTGATTCGGCCGTCTGTCGTGAGTTTACGGATTTATTTATCGCTCTTGCTCGTGCAGCTCATATACCAGCTCGGGAAATTGATGGATTTGCATATACAGACAATCCCAAACAACGTCCGATTTCCCAGGAAAAAGATATTCTGCATGTTTGGCCTGAATATTACGACAGTCAAAAGCAAAGCTGGATAATGGTTGACCCAACATGGGGAAGTACAACCGGAGGAGTTGATTATTTCAACACATTTGATTTTGATCATTTTGCTTTTGATGTACGAGGGGAGAGTAGTATTTCTCCAATACCTGCGGGTGGATATAATTATACTAATGCACCTGTTTCAAAAGATGTTCAGATAGGATTTGGAGATACAATACCGAGTGAAACACCTACTTTTTCACTAGACAGTACGATACCATCTATAACGATTGCAGGATTTCCAATTAAAGGAAATGTTGTAGTTAAAAATAATGGATCTGAGTATATACCCAGTCAGATTTTATATCTTTCATCAGTAAATTTAAATCCTCATACGCAGACATTGCAGACATCAGGCGTTCCTCCTTTTGGTACACTTAGTATTCCAGTTTTATTTAATTCTACTAATCTTTTCTCAAATACGAAGGCAAATTATACAATACGAGTTTCGGGAATCTCTGTGACAAAAGAAACTCAATCCATATTATTTTTTTTAACCCCAATTGGCGGATTTTTTATTGGTAGTATAATTGTAGTTATTACCGCTTTTATCCTTATTTCCCAAAGACTTAAAAAATAATGTAGTTTGTTTAAGCTGTTTTGACAAATTTGCGGCTGAAGTCTACAATGTTGTTTAGCTCAGAGGAGATTTTACATGGTATACTCACGTTCTTCATACGTATCATTGCCAACAAAAGCAGGGGTTTATGTTTATTCAGATAAGGACGGAGATATTCTGTATGTCGGAAAAGCAAATGATCTTAAATCGCGTGTCTCATCGTATTTTGCAAAAAGTGCACAGCTTGGACCTCGGACAAAGGTAATGGTTTCACAAATTGAGAAGATTACAGTCACAATTGTTGAGTCAGAACTTGAAGCTTTACTTCTTGAAGCGTTTTATATCAAGAAATACAAACCAAAATATAATGCTCGTCTTACAGACAACAAATCCTATCTTCGAATTCGTATTACTGTAAAAGATGAGTATCCAAGAATTCTGCTAGCGCGTCGAGAAGAAAATAGTGACTCCTTATATTTCGGCCCATTTCCAAGTGCATCGGCTGTGAAACTTGTTTTAAAAACCATACGACGTATATTTCCTTTCCAATCCGTACGAAATCATCCCAAACGAATTTGTCTCTATCATCATTTAGACCTTTGCCCATGTCCACCGATGTTCACAAATTCTCAAGAATTCGGGAGTAATTATAGAAAGAATATTAAGGGGATAATTAGAATTCTTGAAGGGGAATCAAAGAAAATTATGAAAGAACTTGAGAGGGAACGGGATTCATTTAGCAAAAAGGAAATGTACGAACAAGCGTTAGAAGTTCAAAGAAAAATTAATGCGATGAGTCTCATAACTACTCCTTTTCATCGGCCATTTGAATATGCAATTAATCCAAATCTGAGAGATGATATACGACAAAAAGAATTGGATGGTTTAATGGATGCATTGAACGCAAACGGTTTCCATCTACAATCTCTTGAACGAATTGAATGCTATGATATCTCAAATATTCAAGGAACCAATGCAACAGGTTCTATGGTTGTCCTAACTCATGGAGAAATCGATAAATCTCAGTATCGAAAATTCAAAATAAAAAGAAAATGGGACAAAAGATCAGTAAAAGATTTGCCCAATGATTTTGCGATGATGAATGAAGTCCTTCAAAGAAGACTCACTCATGAAGACTGGCATTTTCCAAATTTAATTATTGTTGATGGTGATCCTTTGCAAAAAATACGCAACATTCGCAATGTGCAAACTGTAATTAAAGATGGCAATATTTATGACCCGGTACAACTGCATAAGGTGGCGGGTTTCAATTTGAGATGATCATCACCTTTTACCTCTATGC
>JBEPUU010000170.1:0-2946 GCA_041691355.1 bacterium
GTGTATAAGAGACAGAGATTGACCAAAAGAAAAAATGCTTTCCTGAGTTCCACGTGCTTGACGGAAGATAAAATAAAAGAATACGATCATGAGCAACACAGGCAACACACCGGATGCGATATTTATCCAATTCGTGACACCTGAATCATCTTGCACAGTTACTTTGGTGTTATCCAATGAAACACCCGCAGCTTTGAAAAGTGAATAGACATCGGTTGTTTGTTCTTTATCTGCTTGTATTTTCGTTCCGTTTTTCTCGGTTACGATCAGCTGATTTGAGGTCACATTGATTTGTGTTACTTGGCCATTTTTAACATCGTTGATGATAGTTGAGAGTGGTACTGTCTGATTATTTTCATATGGACTTGTAAAAGCGGAAAAAAAGAAAAGAGCAATGACAATGAGGAAAAAATATAATAATAAATTTTTCCATGAGAACTTTTGTTTGAATTTCACTACTCTCTTTCGAGAATCTGAGTGCAATCGTTTACCTGCATTAGCCATAAAATCAGTGTCAGTATAACATAATAAATGAGGCTATGCTAGTGCTAAAACTTCTTTTTTGAATTGTTCCCCACGATCCTTGTAATCCTTATACATATCAAAACTAGCACAAGCCGGAGAAAGAAGGACTACATCCCCTGATTTTGCAAGCTTAGATGCAGCCTGAACGATTTGATGCATCGTTGTTGCGCCTTCAATAATGAGTACTTCCAAGCTAAGATGTGAAAAGTAGGATTTGATCTCTTCCCATTCATCTCCTACTCCAATAATTGCTTTTATACTCTCAGATTCACGAATATTTTTCCCAAGCTGAGTAAAATCACTTCCCTTTGAGGACCCACCAAGAATAAGAATCTTCGGCCGATCAAATGCCTCGATTGCGGCGACTGTGGTTTCAGGAGTTGTTGAGAATGAATCATCGTAGTAGCTGACTCCATCGATCTCAGCGACAAGCTCCAAACGATGAGGTAAACCGGTAAATGTCTTTAAGATTTCAATCATATGTTTCTTCCCTACATTTGCCAAACGTGCAGCCATAACTGCAGCGCATACATTCTCAATGTTATGTCTACCGGGCAATGCAATTTCTGAAACATCGATAATCTCATCATCATTATCATTTTTTCTTACAATCACTTTCCCATTGAGAGCAAAACAGCCATTGTTGGTCTCTCGTTCACGCGATACATAAAAGACTTTTCCATCGGTATAGAGATCCGACTCATTACTCGCTGGATAATCTCGATTGACAATAGCAAAATCATCAGAGGTTTGAAAACGAAACAGATTTCTTTTAGCATCGATGTATTCCTCCACAGTTTTGTGATGATCCAAATGTTCACTTGTAACCATCAACATCACAGCGATATGTGGACTTTTTGTAAGATCCTGTAATTGAAAGCTTGAAAGCTCAAGAACAACTGTCGATGAGGGTTGTAGTGAGTCAAGAAATGATAAGGGAGATATTCCGATATTGCCCCCGAGATATGCATCCATTCCTGCTTCTTTCAGCATGTTATATATCAAGGTGGAAGTTGTTCCTTTGCCCTTTGTGCCGGTTACACCGATGATAGCGCAAGGACAGAGATCAAAGAATAATTTGATTTGTGAAGTTATCATGACTCCCTGCTTCTCTGCCTCCGCTAGTTCGGGAGACAATCGTCTTACTCCAGGACTTCTAAAAACGGCATCGTAGTCGGTGAGATTATTCAGGTAGTCTTTTCCAAGAACGAGCTGGGCACCAAACTCTTTAATTTTCGTTATCAAATTATGATCAATATTCTCAGATTGCTTTCTATCCAAGACCCAAACAGAAGCACCTTTTTTTGTGAGAAATTCTATCGTTGCTATTCCTTCAACACCAAGTCCAAGAACTGCAACTTTCTTTTTTTGCCAATTAGTGATCGTATTCATAGGTAAATGTTTCAATATCTATAGCCTTGACTTCTATTGTACCATGGAGTAATTTTTTTACGATTTTAACATTACCGGTCGTGAAAATAGTAATTTGGTGTGTAGTCTCATGTGAAAGAGAATCATTGTGCTGAAGTACCCTATGGACCTGTCTTGCAATCGCTCCACCAGAATCTAGCAAACTAATACTGTCTCCCAAAATCTTCTGCATGCGTTCTTTCAAAAATGGAAAATGCGTGCATCCAAGTACTAATGTATCGATCCCCTCTTTCTGAAAGCCCACCAATGCTTTTTTCAAGACTTCTTCCATTTCCTCACTATTCTCTTCACCTTTTTCAATAAGCGGAACTATTTCATCATTGCCGAGATTTACAACAATACAGTCACTTGCGAATGTTTCAATCAATTTTTTTTGATAGTCACTTTTAGCTGTTCGTGTTGTGGATAGAAGGCCAATTCGCTTGTTCTTCGTCACAAAGGCAGCAGTCTTCACAACAGGGACCGTGCCAATAAGTGGTATTTGAGAATACTCTACTCTGAGTCGATCCAAGCAACTTACGGTAATCGTATTACATGCAATTACGATAAGTTTGACATTCTTTGTGAGCAGAAATTCGATAAGTTGACTAGCGCGAGCATAGATCTCTTCTTCACTCTTATTGCCATACGGCGTATTGGCTGAATCGCCTGCGTACACGAACGATTCCTGAGGCAGTTCTTTGGCAATCGCAGCAAGCACTGTCAGACCTCCTACTCCGGAGTCTAAAATACCAATAGGATTATTTCTCATTTCTCAACTTTCATTTCTCATTTCGAAAAGTACCAGGAGTGGGAGTCGAACCCACGACCGCAGCTTTATGAATGCTGTGCTCTAACCACTGAGCTACCCTGGCGTTATCAACTTCCAGATTATACCAATTTGACCATGTGTATCGCAAATGGTATACTTACACCCATACGCGGGGTAGTGTACGGTGCACGTGAGGCTCATAATCTCACAGGCTAGGTTCAACTCCTAGCTCCGCAACA
>JBEPUU010000171.1:0-2919 GCA_041691355.1 bacterium
GGGTAGATATGCAAGCCGCACAGGCAGCTGGAGTTTATGCAATTGGTATTTCTCATGGTTTTGGAACTACCGCAGAACTGAAAGAAGCAGGTGCTATTCGAATCATAGATGATTTACATTCTTTGTCACTAATTATCGAAGAACACAATAACGGTACATCCCCTCTTTATTAATTCATACATTTTATCTATCAATTTTTTACAATTCACTTACAGATGAGTCTTATACTTATAGAAGAGTAATAAAAGTTTTAGAAAGGAGGTGAGATATATGGGTTTAATTATAACGTTAATTCTTGCAGGTATCATCGGTTGGATCGCTTCAATGATCATGAAAGTTGATGGTCAAATGGGATGGGTAGCAAATGTTATCGTAGGAATAATAGGAGGTTACCTAGGTACGTTGCTTTTTGGATTCATAGCTCCTGCATCACCGACTGACAACGGATTTAGTGTTTCAGGAATTATTGTCGGAATTATTGGTGCATGTATAGCAATTTATATATGGAAACTTATCTCTGGAAGAAAGAGAGTTGTAGAATAGTCGTTACTAAGAAGCCAGATTATTTCTATAATTTGGCTTCTTTGCTATTTTTTATGCACTGAAATTGGAAATGTCCTTGGGTATCCAGTGTTTGATTTTATTTTCTGGGAGAAGCATGATTCTATTTGGAGTCAATCCTTCAACAAATTCTTCAGTGTGACTTACAAAAAGCATCGAGCCTTTATATGTTTTAAGCGCTTCCAAGATTGTCCTTTGAGAAACCATATCCAGATACGTAGTCGGCTCATCAAGAATAAGCAGATTATAATTCTGAAGCATGAGCATCGCAATTGAGAGTCTTGTCTTTTCTCCTCCTGAAAGTGTTCCGATTTTTTGATAAATGCGTGCTCGTGGGAAATTGAATGAAGCGAGAATGGGCAACGTCTGCATCATTGGCAAATTACATTGCTCCTCTACCATTTCCATGATAGTTTTATTAAAATCAAATGTTTCAAACTCTTGAGAATAGTACCCAATATGCAACTCAGGATCTCTAATTACCTCTCCGGAATCAGGCTGTAATCTTCCCATAAGAACTTTAATAAATGTACTTTTTCCAGCTCCGTTCGGACCATAAAGCGCAATGCGTTCCCCTCTGCGTATTGCTAGGGAAACATCCGAAAGAATGACATTGCCCTCAAAACTTACAGAAATATCTTTTGCTTGAAGAGGAATTTCACTCGTATGGCGTGGGTCAGGGAGAGTGAATTTAATATTTCTCACTTCTTTTGGTAATTCCGGCAATTTTTCTTTTATCCGATCTATTCTTGTCTGCACACTAGCCCGTGCTCGAGCTCCTTTTTCAGTCATGCTGCTTCCCATTTTCTGAAGACTTTTTTTCATCCGAGTTATTTCTTTTTGGTCATTTTCGAATTTTTTCTTTAACATCGCATCATTATTGCCTTTTAACTTTACGTATTTTGTGTAATTCCCTTTATATTCTTCAATTTTTTTCGTCATGGGATTTATGGCCAGTATCTTATCGATATGCCTGTCAAGAAGATTGATATCATGAGAAATAACAATGAGTGTATGAGGATATTCACTTAAAAATTCCATAATCCACCGCTTTCCTTCGGTATCCAAAAAATTTGTCGGTTCGTCCAAAAGCAAAATATCAGGCTCCTGAATAATTGCTCGCAAAAGTGCAAGTTTGGTCCGTTGTCCTCCACTGAGTATCTTAGGCATCGTATCCAAATCTGCATTTACTTCCAATGACTCAAGCATAATCATAAGCTCGTAGATTTCCTTTTTCATTTCAGGATCGATATAGCTTTTGATATCGACCGCACTTTCCATCATGGGATCGTGTTTTACTTCCTGAGGAACGTATCCGACTTTGCCCATGACCTCAAGTTTGCCCGTGGACGTTTGATCTTCTCCTTTGAGTAATTTAAATAATGTAGACTTCCCAGCACCATTTGGTCCAACGAGTCCGATGATTTCTCCTTTGATAACAGAGAAACTAGAATCTTCATACACTGTCTGTCTGGAATAACCATAGGAAATATTTTTGGCAATAATCATACTATTTTGGGAGAAAAGTTACCCGATTAGATTTGTGGAAATATTATCAAGCTAAACATAATTTCTCTTTGTATTCTATATTATAGCAGAAATTCATTTTTTGCTTCAATTTTGCTATCATTAGAGGATGCAAAATATACATAACTCACCAAATGCAGATGAATCTAGTATTCCACGGAATACTCTACAATTGGTTAAACGCATGGTTAGTCCTTACAAAGGTAAGACTGCCCTATTCTTTATTCTAACAGCTCTAGGTATTTTGGCATGGACAGCATCACCTCTTATGGTCTCAAACATTGTTAATGAGCTAAGTGCAGTGCATCATGTAGATGAATACGTATGGTGGCTCGTCATTATTTTTACAGTACTAAGAGTCCTTGATGAAGTTTTTTGGCGGGTTGCCGAATTTGTGATGCGATCGTTCAAACCACAAATGGTTGAAAGTGTTCGTTTGAATCTCTTCGCCGCAACTAATAAGAAACCTTACTCATTTTTCGTCAATTCTAGTAGCGGACGTATTGGTCACTGGATCAACCAAACTGTTGAAACAACCAATACACTCGTTGATATCACCATTTGGACTGTATGGGGCCGAGTAATCGGCTTGATAATCTCCGCGTTATTCTTGCTAACAGTACATTGGTCTGTCGCTCTCTTGTTCGCAGTTTGGTTGATCACATTATTTAGTTTCAATATCAAACGAGGTAAGCGGTTTGGTCATTTGGTCGCATCGCAAAGCTAAGAAACGAACAAAGCGGCTGGTTTGGTGGTCGATTCAGTCAGTAATCATGTGAGCGTACGAGTCTTCGGAGCCAGAGAGAATGAACGTCGAATGCTTTACAATCA
>JBEPUU010000172.1:0-2844 GCA_041691355.1 bacterium
GGTAGTTTTTACCGGCTTGTCTGGTAGTGGGAAATCGTCTTTGGCATTTGACACGGTATATGCAGAAGGACAGCGTCGATATGTGGAGAGTTTGTCTTCGTACGCCAGACAATTTTTGGGAACAATGAAAAAGCCCGATGTTGATTTGATTGAAGGATTATCACCTGCGATTTCAATTGATCAGAAATCAACAAGTCACAACCCGAGATCAACTGTTGGAACAGTAACTGAAATTTATGATTACATGCGGCTTCTTTTTGCACGTGTTGGTCATCCACATTGTCCAAATTGCGGACGCGAAATTGCAAGACAATCCAAAGAGCAAATTGTTAATGCAATTCTCAAACTTGAACAAACTCACAAAATACCGGGAAGTAAAGATGTACGTGTTCTTCTTATGGCACCAATTGTCAAAGATCGACGGGGCGAATATACTGATTTGTTTATGAGTCTTAAAAAACGTGGATACACCAAAGTCAGAATTGATGGAACGATATATCTTTTGACTGATGAGTTTGTATTAATAAAAACAAATAAACATACAATTGAGCTTGTTATTGATGCAATGGTGTTAAGTAAAGATACAGAAAAATCTCGTCTTTCTGCAGATGTTGAGCAGGCGTTGCAATTTGGTGACGGTGAAATGATTGTCTCAATTATTCATGATGCTTCATTTACTCTTCCTGAAAAACCTGAAAAAATGGAAGATCAATTATTTTCCGAAAAATTTGCATGTCCGTTTTGTAATATCTCCTTATCTGAAATAGAGCCAAGAATTTTTTCTTTCAATACACCACATGGTGCATGCCCCTCCTGTGCTGGGTTGGGAAGGGTGTTGAATGCTGATCCAGAACTTATCCTCAATGATAATCTGACAATTAACGAAGGTGGAATTGTTCCTTTTTTCAATATCGGCTCAAGCGATACATGGTTCTCTCGAACATTTAAAACATTCTGTGATGAAAATAATATTCCGCTTAACAAACGAATTAGTGAATTACCTGAAGAACAGAAACATCTTTTATTGTTCGGAACGGGTGGCAAAAAATATATGGTCGAAGGCGAAAATCGTTTTGGTCGTGACACAGTTATACAAGAAGAATTTCGTGGCATTGCATGGGAATTGAAAAAGAAATATAACGAGTCTGAATCTCAATTTATGAAAACCCAAATTGATAAATTTATGCGTTTTGACGTATGTCCTGATTGTAAAGGTGGGAGACTTAAAAAAGAAGCTCTTTCTATTACTCTGCAAGATAAATCAATTATTGATGTTTCGCAAATGTCTATCGAAAAAGCGCTGATTTTTATTGATACGTTACCTGAAGCAATTTCTCCGCGAGAAAAAGAAATTTCAAAAATGATATTACGTGAAATTCATGAACGATTACAATTTCTTGTCGATGTTGGGTTGGAATATCTGACATTACTTCGAGGAGCCGCAACACTATCGGGAGGAGAAGCACAAAGAATTAGGCTTGCATCTCAAATTGGTTCAGGTTTGACAGGCGTTCTGTATGTTCTCGATGAACCATCAATTGGATTGCATCAACGAGATAATTCGAAATTGATTGATACATTAAAAAAACTTCGAGATCTTGGAAATACTGTTTTGGTTGTAGAACATGATCAAGAAACAATGGAAGCATCTGACTACATATTTGATTTTGGTCCGGGTGCCGGCGAACAAGGAGGAGGAATTATTGCTGCAGGAACTATTGATGAGATTAAAAAAGATAAAAATTCTATTACAGGAAAATATTTATCAGGAAGGAAAAAAATCCAAGTAAATAAATCTCCAACTGCTGAAGAAGATGAAACGATTGTCTCTCCGTTGGCCAATTTGCAAAAATCGAGTGTGAAGATCATAGGAGCAACAGAACATAACTTAAAAAATATCACAGTTGATTTTCCTTTAAATAAACTGGTGGTTGTGACAGGTGTTTCTGGATCAGGGAAATCTACATTGGTAAATGATATTTTGTATCACGCTCTTATGCAAAAGAAAAATCCCTATCATCCACAAAAACCAGGTAAATTTGCGGAAATGCAAGGAAGTGACTATCTCAAAAATGTGTTTGCAATTGATCAAGCTGCAATTGGAAGAACTTCACGAAGTAACCCGGCGACATATACTGGCGCATTTACTTACATACGACAATTATTTGCTGCGACCAAGGAGGCCAAACTTAGAGGATATGGGCCTGGACGTTTTTCTTTCAATGTCAAAGGTGGCCGTTGTGAATCATGCGAAGGAGAAGGACAGATAAAAATAGAAATGCAGTTTATGCCAGATGTCTTTATAACCTGTGAGGTTTGCCAGGGGAAGCAATATAACAATGAAGCTCTTGAAGTGCTGTTTAACGATAAAAGTATTGCAGATGTTTTGCAAATGAGTGTTGGTGAAGCACTCAATTTCTTCTCTTTTATTCCCGGACTTGCTCACAGGTTGGCAACACTTCAGGATGTAGGATTATCATATATAAAGTTAGGGCAGCCTGCGCCTACATTGTCTGGTGGAGAAGCACAACGTGTCAAACTAGCAACTGAACTTTCGAAAAAAGGCAGAAATGCTCTCTATCTTTTGGACGAGCCAACGACAGGACTCCATTTTGCGGATCTTGAAAAATTATTGTATGTTTTGAGACGATTAGTGGATGTTGGGAATTCTGTTATTGTTATTGAGCACAATCTGGATGTTATCAAAAACGCTGACTATATCATTGATTTGGGACCTGAAGGTGGAGAAAAGGGTGGTGAAATTGTTGCAACGGGAACACCAGAAGATATAGCAGCCAATCCTCAGTCTTGGACGGGAAAATTCCTCAAGAATGTATTAAAATA
>JBEPUU010000173.1:0-2780 GCA_041691355.1 bacterium
GATCCACATCTTTTTTATGTAGAGCATACGCATCTGAATCCAGAATGGTAAATACTGAAATATGTGGGATATAAGTATATTGATTTTCGGCAACGTTTGTATATTGATATTTTTTTGTAAAAAAACTATGTAACTTTTCAAGAACTTCTGTTTGTGAACAACTAAGATAACATAAAGTATCTTTGGTATTGTTATTAAAATAACTACTTTGTATTGGTGAAATTGCAAAGGTTTTATGAACTGAGAAAAGATGTTCATTATCTTCTTTGATTGTTGTTTTCTGTTCTTCAGTTAATGTGGTATCAAAATAATAAAGCGATACATGTAGCGAAAGAATATTTTGTAGTACTAATATGTTTTCTAATTTATGTTTCTTTATATATTGTTGTAGCCGAACAAATAATGGAACAAAGAGTTCGCTCTTTAAGGCTATTGCTGTAAAATATGATGTTATTTGCATATATCTATTATACACTTATTTTGTTAATTCTCGTCTTGGATATTCTCAATATTTTTGTCTCTAAATTTTCTTGCTTTCAAAATTCCAACATCATAGCTTGCACGTCGTGTGAGATCAAGAAATGGATATAATACAGCTTCTTTAACGCCTTTTGCTTGATATACGTCGACTACTCTTTTTGGAACTTCTTTAGATACATATTTTAAAAGATCCTTTGCTACTGCTGGGTATGTAGCCTCAGGTATACCTAATTCCTCAGCATCTCGCCCTGTGTCTAACACATGATACATAGTTCCTTCTCCATAGCCAATATGTTGTTTTACTAAATCTTTATAAGTACCTCGTGGGTTAAAATATGTAACTGCTGCTTCAACATGACCTAACGAATATCCTGCATTTCGAATGTTCCACGTTAAATCAACATCGTCTCCTCCAAATGGTACTCCATCTTCTGACTGTCTTATATTAAATCCTCCAACTTCTTCTAGTACATCTTTTCTTAAACAAGCACTTCCTGTAAGTACATTCAGTACTTCACCCATTTTGTCTTTGAATGGTTGACGCACGAGTTCTCTGTAATCGGCATATTCTGCTAAATAATGTGTGTCAGGATAAACATAATTTGTAGAGCCAACTCCCGCAATTCGATCATTTTTAAATCCAGAAAGAAGGTTGACCAACCAAAGTGGAGAAGCAACCATGTCATCATCCAAGAACGCTACATATTCACCTTTACTTGCTTCAATACCTATATTTTTTGTTTCACAAATTCCACTATGGTCTTTGCGTATAAACTTTATGGGTAATTTACTCTTTTCTCGAATATGATCAACGTCATATTCTGCGATAGATCCATCGTCTACAATTACCAATTCTGCCTTTCCATCAGGAATAATTTGTTTATTTAAACCATCTATACAGGTGTCAAGTTGCTCCGGTCGATTATAAGTTGCAACTACCACGGATACAGTTGGCTTATCCTGCTTTAGGTGCGTTGGATTTATATCTTGATTACTCCTTAATTCGTTTACTAAATCTCGGACATTTGTAGTAAGTTCTCCATAATTTAACTGGGATGTCTGTGGATCTTCATAAATTGGTTTACCATCTTGATCTAAATCAAACGACACAAATCCTGATCGTCCCAAGACCTGTTCAGCTTTAAAGGAATTTGCATAGAGTTTCTCAGTAAGTGCAGGCGGTAATCCACCTGAAAAGTCTCGTAAAAATAATTGAGTAATTTCTCCATCAACGATATATTTATCTTGTGAATGTAGTGTTTTAAGATAAACATTTCTTAATGCAGCATATGTATGGAATAATGCATCAAGAGGCATCTGATTCTCTGTTAATACTTCGGCTACTCTTAAATGTCGATCTACTGAATCATAATCAAATACAGCTTTTTTTCCTTCCATTTCTTGCTGGAAATCTTCTTGGTGAATATTGGCAAGATCTAATTTTTCTCCATACTTATAGTTAAGTTTCTTGGCAAGTGAAAACAAAGATCCACGTGTATCGTATTCACCATGTTCATATAATTTTTTAATTAATGTACCTCTCTGTGCTTCCCTTTCATGATAAACAGCAAGTTGCGGATCCATTTCTTCAATTAATTCAGCTGTTTTCTGATGCCTTTCTATAACCGCTGTAAGGTGAGACCCATCTTCGTACTCAACGCCCCGCCAGGCTAGACTATTTTCTACACGTTCGACACCAGGTTGATCTGAGCTTAAAATATCTTTTAAAAATCCATCACGATCGCTGAGTACTCGATAGCCGACCTTCATAGATTCCACAAGCCAAGATCTTTGATCACTTGCTCGTTGAAATTCTTCAGGCGTATAAAGATTAAATGCACAAAGTTCATCTACGCCAGCTTCTCGTAATCTTTTTTTGATTCGAGGAGATGCCGCTTCTCTCTCGTGAATGTCCTCTGGAAGATCTCTCACAATAATAGTGAAGTCATAATCAGAGTGTTTTTTATCTGTTTCTCTTGTAGTAGATCCAAAGATTCCTATTGATACAATATTTTCTCCTCCGAACTCTTCAGCCAATTGTGCTTTCACGTTGTCTGCTGTTTCGGGTGGCATAACTTCGACATTTCTACTCTTGAGAAGAGCAAGATAAAAACCTCCCCAGAGCTCAGGATATTTTTCTCGGGCAAGATGCCATGTGGCAGATTCAGCCAGAGCATAGGGGCTATGGTCGAGGAGAGAAGCCGCTTTAGGAATTCTTGTTGCGTTTTCAGAAATAATATCAAATCCTCCTTTATCCACCATTTCTCTTATCTGAGGACGATTAAAGTGATGAATATGCC
>JBEPUU010000174.1:0-2746 GCA_041691355.1 bacterium
ATATTGCAGGTTCTGTTGTAGTAAATGCCATGAATACTGGTGGTTCGTTCCAAAACAATCGTGATTTGTGTGCGAACGATGCCAACTATCCCACTGTTTCATTTATGCAGAGACTTGATTTTATTTTACGCGCACCAGAATTTCTTAAAAAAGAACTAACCATCTCTCATGAAGTTGCCCCGTAATGTAGTTAATATTAGTTGATCGTTGCGAGGTATGCGACTTTCGCTTCTTTATTTTGATACGAAACAGTATATATTGGCAACCCTTTTGCAAGATTGTGTAATGTCGCTTGAAGCTGGATATCAGACTCTTCTTTCATATCTTCAAAGGTCACTCCAGGTATCGCCATTTCTTTTACCAATTTTTTCATAAATTCTTCATCTCGTTTTTTGTCATAAATAAAATACATCTCATGTGTCTTTGCATTCATTGCATTCACAGTATAATCGTCATCATTAATTAACAAAACTCCCCGTTCAGCATGTTCGCCTTCCAAATTGATCATTTCTACATTATCATCAATATCGGCGAGATTTTTCGCATACGTTATGATCCGTTTAACATCTTTATTCTGCAAATCATAGGGATGACGAATGCCTTGTGTTGCAGCCCTCGCAAGATGTCCGCACCCAATGAGTGTCTTATGGGTGTGTTTATTGGCAGCTTCATGATCTGGATCTGCATGATGATCAGTGTGAATACAAAAAGCTCCATGCATTTTCTGATTGATGACTTTATATACTGTGTTAAAACATTGTTCGGGAGTTAAGTGTAGCTTTTTCTTTTTGTTAATCGCCATAAGCGCCATGACATATCCACAATCTCCGCCTGCACGAGCCAGCATTCCTCGAGCTGTATCCGGTGGATATCTTCCATCAACACACTTTCTTCCTTCTCGAGCTTCGACAGTATTTTTGTGAATATAAGCAATCGTCTCGTGCAATTTTTCTTCCGTAGGAATAGTCTGTTGTTTCAGTTTACCAGGACGTCGCAGGTGCAAGCGATTGATAACGGGGATATCGTCCTTAATTTGTCGTAATGTAAACATTCTCACACAATTATAACATTACTCTTACATTGGACAAGGGGTCAGTTTGTCAACCTTCGACAACGTACGATTTAGGGGATTTTGTGCTGTTCTTTTCCTTTTGCGCCCCATGTAATTGACTCACCTTTCAGATATGTAACTATTGTGAGAATCGCCGTAAAAAGTAAAAATCGTGGTAAAAATCCATATAACGTGTCACTCACCGAATGAGATTGGAGATCTATCTGAATAAAGGAATAGATAAGAAAAAGCAGATATAATCCAAGTATGACCCAGCCTTTCCAATTTGCAGGGTGCCATCCATACCCCGATTTATTTGCTCTAAACCAATATTGTCCAATCATGATCTACAAATAGTATACATGATTGCATAGGATTGTAAAATTACAGATTGATATATAGAGAAATTGTAGGCAGATCACCTTTGGTCAGGAATTCGTCAGCAATGTATCAAGAAAGAGAAAAATTAATTGTGTATAGTGTACGTATTATGCAACAACAAGTCAGTGAAGAAGTAAAAAGAAAAGAAGACGATCAACATACATTTGAAGAAGAAAGTGCTCAAGCCTTCAAACAATTCATGAGCGCCCATTTCTGCCAAGATTGTCAGAAAAACTTGGTATAATAATTAATTCTAAGGAATTGGAGATACAGTTGTAAGTTACCGCTTAAAATTTTTCATTTACTAGCCACGTTTTTTATAGTCCCCTTCCCCATTGAGGCTGCTTAATGCAAAAAAATTAATGAAAACTTACAGTCACAGCAGCCGTAGATGTAGGAGTGGATGCTTCAGAAACAGGAATTGATGAAGGTGCGGCTGAAGATTGTTCTTCTGGTCCATAGGTTTGAGTACTTGCTCCTTGAACTTCACCCTGGTTCTGAGATGGGTCGTCCGAAAGATTAAATTTAAGAGAATTTGTTGATGGATTTGCACTTTTACTATTACCTATTCGAGGAGCAACGTATACTACCCCTCCAATACCCACAATAACAAACAACAAGACCACGGTAGCAATTACCTGAGGATGACGAGATAAAAAATGTACTATCTGAGCATAAACATTCCCTGTAGCTTTTTCCTCCATACATCTAATCTACACGTTATTGGGAAATGAATAAAGCTGTACAGTACTTTTTAGGTGGGCGCACTTGGGATCGAACCAAGGACCTCGTTCTTATCAGGAACGCGCTCTACCACTGAGCCATGCGCCCAAAGTTTTAACGCAAAAAAAGGCGTCGGAGGATATTATACAATATTTTGGTGGTTATTTGTAGGTACTCTCTCTTTATGCAAACCGTCCATATGGTCTCATTGGAGATCTTCGATAGATTGTTGTGTATATTTTGCGACCCAAAAGCTCACATAATAGTGGCTTTACACGTTCCCACAATTTGCTACCAACACCTGTAACAGCCTCATTTGCTACTCCCAAATTCCCCCAAAATTCAGTAGATGATTTAGTAAGAAATCCTGTTCTTTCATATTAATTCCTCTTTAATGGTGCTGTGACAAAAAATCCAATAAATGCAAATACTGCAAACGCAGAAAAAAGAATTAAGGCTGCTGTATCTTTGAAACCTTTTACTGCCTCTTCTGGTAAATGAGATGAATATTTTTCAGCCATAATTTTATGCCGCTAGTCTATACTCTTTGTTTGGTTTCATTTCTTTCGCTTTCACATGGCTCTTATATGC
>JBEPUU010000175.1:0-2737 GCA_041691355.1 bacterium
ATAAGAGACAGCTCTCAGATATTAAAAATAATAATGATGTGACTGCAACACTAAAAACACCCCCATCTTCATTTCTCCCATACTTATTCATGATGCGTAATAATCCACAAAATGCTGCGCTTTTTTTTCAAAAATATGTCTGGGATATTATTAACTTTAAACCCACAAGTAGTTCAATTTTTTTATTAGAGTTTTTAAAGCGTTCACAAGAAGCAGGATTTACTGTTAGCAAACATCAAATCTCTTCTCATTCAAGTTCTGTACTTAAACATTCTAAAAGTACTTTCAGGGAACTATTCTCGGCAGCAAAAGATGTCGTCACTATGCATATAAAAAAAATTCCACCTATTTATATTCCTGCAAAAAACGATACATCTATGGTGAATGCAGGATTATTTTATAAAAAACAAAAATATATTACCCATACAACTCTTAATGTGTATCAGTCAGCACTTGAAGCATTTGACAAACGATCAATAATTATCATTACCGGGTTCATATGTTTTTTAACTGCTTTCTTATTTGCAAATCCTCTGTTATTTATTCAAAGCTTCGTTGGCACATTAAGTTGTATTTATCTTATTGATATTTGTTTTAATTTTTTTCTTGTCCTAAAAAGTTTTCAAAAAAACCCAGAATTATCTTTTACAAAAGAAGAAATTAGCGCGTTAAATGATCGGGAGCTACCAATATACAGTATTTTATGTCCACTCTATAAAGAAGCACATATTTTGCCTCAATTTATTGAAGGTTTGGGAAAATTAGACTGGCCAAAAGAGAGACTCGATGTAATTATTCTTCTAGAAAGCGATGATACGGAATCGATACACTCTTTCCAACTGATGGATGCACCGGACTATATAAGATCGGTTGTGGTACCAAATTCCATACCCAAAACTAAACCCAAAGCTTGTAACTACGGACTTGCATATGCAAAAGGGAAGTATACTGTGATTTATGACGCTGAAGATATTCCTGATCCATTACAGCTTAAAAAAGCATATTTAGGATTTAAAACCTCAGGAAGGAAAGTTGCTTGTATTCAAGCAAAACTAAATTACTATAATGTCCATCAAAACCTTCTCACACGTTTCTTTACAGCGGAATATTCACTGTGGTTTGACATAGTGCTGACAAGTCTACATTCTATACATACAATTATCCCGCTTGGTGGAACGAGTAATCATTTTCGGACAGAAGATTTGAGAAAACTTCATGCATGGGATCCATTTAATGTCACCGAAGATGCAGATCTTGGAATGCGTCTTTTCAAGTTGGGATATTATACTGCGATACTTGATTCAGTAACACTTGAAGAGGGGAATAGTGAAGTCAAAAATTGGATACGTCAGCGCTCTCGTTGGATTAAAGGATATATGCAAACATATCTTGTCCACACAAAGAAAAATATATCTTTTTTCCGACAAAGAGGAATTCATGCACTTGTGTTTCATTTGGTTATCGGCGGAAAGCTTGCTTTTATTCTTATTAATCCGATCCTTTGGATAGTAACACTTTTGTATTTTACACTTTATTGGCTTGTTGGTCCGACAATAGATAGTCTGTATCCGCCGTTTGTTCTTTATGCTGCAATAACATCACTTATATTTGGAAATTTTTTGTACTTTTTCTGTTATCTCATGGCCTGTGTCAAAAAAGAGCAATGGAGTTTGATAAAGTATATGTATCTTATTCCATTATATTGGATTCTTATTAGTATTGCTGGATTTATGGCACTCTATCAATTAATTTTCAAACCTTTCTACTGGGAAAAAACAGTTCATGGATTACATCTCAAAAATAGTTTGTCTCTTACTACTGCATTTTCCCAATCCTCAGCCGCTGGTGTCTCTATGTCACCAAAAATAGTATGAAGTCTTTGTCTAAAATCCCATATAGCGATACGTTACTCATTACAATAACTATGTGTATTAGTTTGGGCGCTTTTTTATATTTTTATCTTCATGGACAGCAAAATCTTTCATATAATGATGCTATTTCTCGGCTCAATATCGCCCGGAAAATAATAGATAGTATTACACCTGGTGTTGGACAATTAGGCGCGGTATGGCTACCTTTTCCTACGGTGTTGCTGATTCCGTTTGTCTGGAATGTTTTTCTCTGGCATTCCGGTGTAGCAGGTGCAATTATTTCAGAAACTGCGTTTATATTCAGTGCAGTGTATTTAAAAAAAACAACATATCTTATTACAAAAAATTTATCTGCTTCCTTACTTGTTTGGTTAATTTTTGTTACCAATATAAATGTGCTGCTATTTCAAACTATGGCTATGAGCGAATCATTTTTTCTTTTCAGCGCTATTATGTCGTTATATTTTTTTACTAAATGGATGCTAGATCAGGAGATTAAAAATTTTTTGTTTGCAGCTTTTTTTATCATGATAGGGACATTAACCCGATATGAAGGCTATTTTATTCTTATGGGGGCACTAGTTACAATCAGTGTTCGCCTAGTAATGCTTAATTGGAGAATAAGAAATTTTCCTAAGATAGAAGGAATGATTCTTCTTTTTCTTTCAGTAGCAGGTTATGGAATCTTTTTATGGTGTCTCTATTGTTTGATATTTTTTAAAAACCCCTTTCTTTGGTTAAGCATCTATTCGGGAGACCCGGGTAGCGTTATATCTGGTTCAAGCAATCAGCGGGATCTTTTGAATTCATTCTCTTCGTATACTCAGATAACCATTTGGATGAGTGGTTTGCTAGTATCTTTTTTG
>JBEPUU010000176.1:0-2724 GCA_041691355.1 bacterium
ATATAGATCTTTACCAGCTCCATTGGCCTGATAGACAAACAAACTATTTTGGCAAACGAGGATATGTACATGACTCAAATGACAAATCAATTTCAATCGAAGAAACGCTCGTTGCTCTTCAAGAACTCGTCAAAGAAGGTAAAGTCCGTTATATTGGTGTTTCAAATGAAACTGCATGGGGGATTATGGAATATTTCAGATTGCATAATGAAAAACACTTGCCGCGCATCCAAACTATCCAAAACCCATACAGTCTTATTATGCGAGAATACGAGACTGCACTTGCAGAAATTAGTATCAAAGAAAAACTCAGCCTTCTCGTCTACTCGCCACTTTCGTTTGGCGTCCTCACAGGCAAATATCTCGGAGGCGTACGGCCAAAAGGTTCACGCTTTGATTATGAAAAAGTAAGAAATGTTGATAGATATAATCCAACACATGCGCAACCAGTTATCAAACTGTACGTCGAACTTGCAACAAAACATGGCCTTGATCCAGCACAAATGGCACTTGCTTTTGTAAATTCCAGAGAATTTTTCACCAGTACAATTATCGGTGCAACATCACTTGAACAAGTAAAAACTGATATTGCAAGTATTGATATCAAATTGTCTGATGATGTCCTCGAAGAAATAAAAAAATACACGTACAACATCCAAATCCAATAACGTAACCTCATGAAAAAGCAAACAACAGGCGTCTATCTTCTCAAAGACAACAAAATGCTTTTTCTCGTCCGCAATAAAGCAAATGACAAGATGCATCAACAAGGCATGTATCTGCCAATCGGTGGGCATGTCGAACTAGGTGAGGGAGTAGAGGAAGCAGCAATTCGTGAAGTCAAAGAAGAATCAGGAGTAAAAGTAAACAAAGTAGACCTACGAGGAATCATTTATCTACGAAGCCAAAACACAGGGGAGTATGACAACATCATTTTTTTATTCACATCCAGAGATTTTACAGGAGTTCCAAAATCAGGAAGAGAAGGAAAATTTGAGTGGGTTGATAAAGATGAGTTAGAAAAAATAAAAATCTACGAAGGCGACAAAATCTTTTTGGAACTTTTAAACAAACATGACTTTTTCGTTATAGATTTCCTGTATAAGGGGTTTGAGTTGATAAGTCACAAGGTGTTGAAGATAGTCTAATAATTTTTATGCAGTAAGTTGCTGATAATAGTTTTGCTCCTCAGATCCGTAAGGAATAACTGCCATAATAAATTTACTTGGTATCGGGACAGCTAGTGCCATGGCTTGATCATCATTCGGATCATACATCACATTATGATCGGTAACAAACTCAAAAAACTCGTCTGATGCCTCATATACAACTTGTACTCCGCCTCGTTTTTTCAATCTATCTGAAAGAGAAAGAAGAGACGTATCTTCAATATTAAACCTTGTCATCGCATGATCATCATTAAACAGAATGCGGGCGAGTGCCTTAGCAGTCTCAGTCTTTCCAACACCAGTCGGACCCAGGAAAAGAAATGACCCGATTGGCTTGTCTTTTCCGCCCAATCCGGATCTGGATCTTCTTACAGCCCGCGCAACAACAGATACAGCTTCTTCCTGACCGACTACGTATTCTTTTAATTCTTCTTCCAAACGTAGTAATCGCTCAGATTCTGTTGAAAGAATTCGAGTCGCAGGAATTCCTGTCCAGCGAGAGACAACCCTGGCAATATCATCTTCATCAACTTCGACGCATAAGACGCGCTCCTCAGTCGGGATTTTGCTCCAAACATCATCAACTTCCTGTAATTTTTTCTCAAGTTCCGGAATTTTGCCATATTTGATCTCAGCTGCTTTTTGCAAATCCACATCTCGCTCAGCCTTCTCAAGCTCAATACGAAATGCGTCGATTTTCGCACGAATCTGTTGGATCTTTTGGATAAGATCTTTTTGTTTGTTCCAGCGTTCCTCAATAACAGATGCTTCTTTTTGTAGCTTTTTTAGCTGTTCTTCTTGCTGTACTTTACGAGACTTTGCAATCTCAGTTTTCTCACGTCGTAATGCCGCTAATTCAATCTCCAACTGCATAATTTTACGTTTCAGCGCATCTAGTTCTGCAGGCATGCTTTCCGTTTCAATCTTTATCGCAGCTGCTGCTTCATCAATAAGATCAATTGCCTTGTCAGGAAGAAAACGCTGGGGGATATACTGGGCAGATAATATTGAAGCTGCAATCAATGCATTGTCTGTAATTCGAATTCCATGATGTAATTCATATTTTTCCTTAATTCCACGCAGAATTGAAATCGTATCTTCAATTGTTGGCTCATCAATAAGAACTTGCTGGAAACGGCGGGCGAGTGCTGGGTCTTTTTCAATATATTTGCGATATTCGTTAATTGTTGTTGCACCGATCATTCTGAGTGTTCCACGGGCGAGTGCTGGTTTGAGAATATTGGCGGCGTCATTTGAACCTTCTGCAGCTCCCCCACCTACCAATGTGTGAAGCTCGTCGATAAACATAATATATTTACTATTGGCTTCTTCGACAGCTTTGATGACTCCTTTAAGCCGTTCCTCAAATTCACCACGAAATTTAGCACCAGCTAACAACAATGCAAAGTCCAACACAATAACTTCTTTATCGCGTAGCGGCGTTGGCACAGAATTCTCGACGATCTTTTGAGCAAGACCTTCTACAATGGCGGTTTTACCCACTCCCGGTTCACCAATAAGTATCGGGTTGTTCTTTTTACGACGGCTTAGTATC
>JBEPUU010000177.1:0-2721 GCA_041691355.1 bacterium
CCCATATGGTGGCTGAACTTGCTGTGCTAATTGGCCATCAGCATCATAGACATCATTAATCTGCAACTTCCCGATCTTGCCATTCTCAACTGGAAGAATACCGTATGAACCGATAAATCCTCCCCCGGGACGCAACTCCATGTTGTTTTGGAAAAGTATTAAATAGGTTCTGGTCCCTTCAAAACCCAAAATAGTTGGCCATGTATCAATCGTTTCTTCTACCAAATTAATTGCTCCATCCAAACTATGAATTTTCTGAAGAACCGACTGTGGCAAATTATTTTCTGCTTCTAATTTTTGCATTGTAAGTAGCGTATTTTTTATAGTTGTAATTGATTGCAAAAAATCATTTCGTGGATCAAGACTCTTTCCTTCATAAATATTTTTTAATACTTGAATTGACTGCACAAGGGAGATCTCAGTCATGGCAATTGTCTTTCCAGTCTGCATTGTTTCAAGAAAGTGATTTGTAGGACCAGGGAGAAGCCATTGAGGCAGAAGCAAACTTGGGCCAAGAGCTTGTGCTGCTGTAAAGGATGTCTGAGCAAGTGAGGCAGTTGATTGAGCTCCTGATAAGTCCCCTTTTTCGGCTTGCTTCACAGAGACTCCAAGAAGTCCGCCTGCCAAAAGAGCACAAAGAAGTATCACTACAAATGGTGCAATAAAAATGGCAAGAACAATCGCCCAAAAAAACTTAAGTCGACTCTGCTGTACATTTGAGCTTGGCATTCTCAATTGTATTTTTTTCTGGGGAATTTTGGGATGTTTTTCAGTCCGTGACAAATTAATCTTTCGCATGCGATCTTCCAAATTATAATCTCTAAAAAAATACAATCCATCAGGCGGAATGTAATATTTGCGCGCGGGGCTTTTCTTTTTACTGAAGTCAACTTTCACAAGCGGATCAATTTTTTGTATAATCCGTGCGACTGTAAATTCGTTGTACACATGATGAGGGAAAAGATAAATTGTTTCGCGTGGCTTCTCGACGGCAAAGGCTAGTGAGACAATTGAAGTCAGAACGTCATCAAGTAAAATCGGATAGAGCATACCCAATCCTTCCTTTGGAACTTCGATTCTTTCGTAGACGCGAGTTTGATGAATAAAAAAATTTATTTCGTTTGCTTCAGTAATCGCATTGTCAAATGTTTCTCCGTATATAATGGTTTGAAGTAAATGATATTCGGGGCGGCGTAATTTGGTAAATACAGATTTACTACTAAATAGAAGGGAAGTTATAAATAAGAATCTCGCTTTGACGGCTTCTGCTTTTTCTTCAAATGCAGGCATCATATCCAACAGCTCCTTTTCGCCGTTGTATATGACAAAAATGTGCGAGTAAGCATTGTCAGGAATCATAGGAATTTTTTTACGATAGGGAACATGAATGACATTTTCATGTTTTTCTACGCCAGGAGCCGTGACGACAACAACGAGGAATTGATCACGAAGAATTCTTGCCAAAGCACTTCCCATCGTTCCCTTTTTATCGACAATAAGAATGGGCAATTTTGACATTTCTTCACTAGTGATTAGAACGGGACGTTTTTGTTCCATACCTTTATCATACATCGCAACGGTAACGCTGTAAACGAAACCATAGACAGATGACTAAAACCATAAAGATAAAAGTAGTAAAAAAGCCTCATAAATCAAGCTGTTTTAAGTTTGAGGCACGTATAATTTTCGTTGATATCAATAGATGAGCTTTAGATTGTCCTAACAGTTCAAAACGAAAAAAACATGAACTAAAGATTAATATATCAAGATTCGCTGATTTTTCTGGTCCCGTGAATGGAACTGTGAAAAGAAGGTATGAAAAGTTATTCCAAAGGAAAAGATATTAGTGATGAGATCTCACATTGGGGAAGTAATACTAGCTGCGTGGTTTGTGATTTTTTTTAAATTCATCCCAAGTCATGCTAAGAACACTAGCATAGAGATATTAGAGAGATATCCAGTATCGAAGTTTTCGTGGTTTTCCTTTTCCCATTCCAATGCTATTTTCAAAAACACCACCATTTGCTTCTATTATTTTCTTTGAACCGAGATTGGTTTCATCACAGGTAACGAGTACACGTGTGATCTCTAATTCTCGAGTTTTGGGCAATGCCAGAGAAAGAAGCTTTTTACCGTATCCTTTTCTTCTTTTTGATGGACGGATGTTATACCCAATATGCCCTCCTTCTCGCAAAAGTTTGTCTGTTAAGGTATGTCTAATAGTGACGCCGCCGATAAATTCATCACCATCAACTAACCAATACGTCGTTTGAGCAACAAAATCTTTGGGCAGATTTTTACCAGCGGATTCGTCAGACAGGAGAGAAAGGTATGATTGAAAATTCTGTTGCAGGTCTTCTGCACCTAATGAATACAGTTGTAATAGATCGGTTGCTTGTGTTTGCTGATATTCTCTAACTGCTCTGATAAAACTTTCTTTATACTTCATTGATGGTGAGACAAGCAACATAAACGTATTATACTGCAAAACTACCGTGAAGATTTTTGAAATTTGGCCCAACTTAGACCGAGAACCGTTGCAAAAATAAGTTGACCCTGTTGAAGCGTTAACCAATAATGATCAAACAATCCAGTTATTAGTATGATTAAAAATAAAATAAAAAACATATTCCTACTGTCTGATACAGGCTTCATAATTTTTATATAGGTAGCACCAAGTAGCCAAAAAAATAAACCCAAGCCAATTACGCCTGTTTGTGC
>JBEPUU010000178.1:0-2698 GCA_041691355.1 bacterium
AATAAACCCTTCTCCCTCAACCATACTTGATCAAAATAAACTTTTCTTTTTGTAGTATGCAACCTTTGTGCAATTTCATCTGCGCTGATCTCTTCTCTACTAAGTGCGTAAACGTTTTTTCTACGTGTTAAGTAAGTTGCAGGTCCTTTTCTAGGTATTCTTGTAGAAAGTAATTCAATAAACACCTGAGCAAGTTCGCCTGTCATCTCTTCTGCTTGTTCTAGTACAGGTTGTTCTTCATCTAGTTCTGTGACTATTTTTTCCCAAGCTTTTTTCCGATCTGTTGTCACAGCGGGTTTCGTAACTGCAAAAAAATGGGGGATTGTAGTTTTTCCTATATCAAAAAGTATTTGAGCTGATTCTCGTGGATCTTTAGCCTCTTTTTGTTTATATACAGCATCAATATATGCATATTTAAGAGAACCTTTCATCGATCTATTCATGGAATTAAAATTAAGCTTGGGAAATATTGAAAATGCGGTTTTTTTACCTCGACTAGTCCAGGGCTCTGGATCATTTTCAACAGTTGCAATACCTCGCAACATGAAAATTCCAAGATCTCTTTGCTGACTTGCATCTAAAGAATTCAAACTTCTACCGAGTTGCTTTAGCGTAATAACTCCTGTGTCTAAGTCTTCTCCAAACTTTTGACTGGTAGGTATAATTCGTTTAAATTCTCCCAAGACTCTATTTCCTGTTTCTATTCCTCGTTCTGTCATGGCCAAATTATAACACTATGAGACTCCTTGTACAATTGAGCTCTCTTTAAATGTAATTTTCTCCCATGCTATACTAGGTATCAAATGAGAAAAATTCAACAGTTGCCCCATCATGTTATCGCCAAAATTGCAGCAGGAGAAGTTATTGAACGGCCTATTTATGCGGTTAAGGAATTGGTTGAAAATAGCCTTGATGCAGGAGCTACTTCAATTAATGTAAGTATTGAAGAAAGTGGATTAAAACGTATTTCTGTTACAGATAATGGTGAAGGGATGGGTCCTGAAGATTTACAGGAAAGCCCCAAATCTCACACGACAAGTAAAATTTCCAATGCGGATGAATTGGCACACATAAGGACTCTTGGGTTTCGCGGAGAAGCATTATCAAGTATAGCAGCGATAAGTAATATGACAATAAATAGTAGAGTTTCATCCAATTCTGCAGGAGCAAGTATTACTGTCAAAAATGGAAAAATAGATAAAATTTTACCCATTGGAATGCCTGTAGGAACTACTGTCACAGTTGAACAATTATTTCATACATTGCCTGCTCGTAAAAAATTTCTCAAATCAGCTCGGACAGAATTTCGTCATATCATTGATTTGATGACGAGTTATGCTCTTTCATATCCAGAAATTCATTTTGCGCTGACACATAATAACAAACCAATTTTCGATCTTCCTGCTACAAAAGACCCTATGCATCGAATTGAAAAATTATTGGGAAAAGATATTTTTTCATCACTACTACCTGTTTCATTTAATGATTCTCATATCTCGATTACCGGTTTTCTCGCCAAACCGTCACTCACCACAAGAACTCCAAGCAAGCAATTTCTTTTTGTTAATAATCGATTGGTAAGTGACAAAGGTATTTCTGCGGTTGTCAAATCGGCATACGGAACATTTCTTCCGTCAAATATCTATCCAATTTGTCTTTTGTATTTTTCTTTACCGTTTGAAATGGTTGATGTAAATGTCCATCCTCGAAAAGAATATGTGAGATTTGTTGATACGCCTTTGTTGCATGGTGCAATTATTCAAGCTGTCAAGCAAGTACTCAGTCGATATGATCTGACGCCTTTTTCATCAAGTTTTAATTCATTATTTTTGGGCGATGCAGTTGGGAGTACAGAATCCTATGCAGGGCGACTTTTAAAAGAAAAAAAATTACCGTGGGAATTGTCAGTTACCAATACTGCAGACTATACAACTATTGTGCAAATACACAATCTTTATTTATTCGTTGGAACAGAAAATGGGTTTTTTCTCATTGATCAACATGCGGCTCATGAGCGGATTTTGTATGAAGAACTGTTAGTAGAGTTTCAAAATGAAAAAAAGAAACAAGCAGTTTTTCATTTCCCCAAACCTGGAGTTGTTGATTTGAGTCTATCGGAGACAGAATTACTTCTGGAACATGTAGAATTTTTTCAAAACATTGGATGGGAGATTGAACATTTTAAAGGTACGACGTTTGTTATACGAAGTTTACCTGTACTTTTCCAGGATAGAGATTATGTTGTACTTATCAAAGAATTCCTGGAAGATTTGCAGCAAGAAAAAGTTTACGAGGATTCCGACGTGATATCAAAAAAGATGATTGCATATCTTGCATGTCATGGAGCTGTCAAAGCGGGGGATTCACTGACAAAGAAACAGGCGAAAGAATTGGTGGAACAACTAGCCAAAACTCCCCATAACGCAACCTGTCCCCACGGACGTCCTACAAAAGTAGCGATTGAATTGGAAAAGATTAATAAGATGTTTGGGAGATAAAGTAGCCATTTGCCATAGCTCAAAATTTCCGTTATAATTGATTGCTTTGAGTATAGACAAGATTACAATTAAGGGTGCACGAGAACATAACCTCAAAAACCTCGATTTAGAAATTCCTAAGAATAAGCTGGTAGTTTTTACCGGCTTGTCTGGTAGTGGGAAATCGTCTTTGGCATTTGACACAGTATATGCAGAAGGAC
>JBEPUU010000179.1:0-2693 GCA_041691355.1 bacterium
GATAATGGCGGGTCAACGGTAAATGGGAGAGTCCTGGCAAGAAATGGCACAGTTACATTGAATAATACGACTGTTACCAAACAAACCTGCATTTCTCCAACTCCTTCTTCTACTTCAATTTCTAGCTCTGGTTCCACCTCCACTAGAGGAAGCTCAGCTTCTTCCAATGGCACCAATACCAATCCCAATTTAAATAACAATGCACCGATTATTATAGAATCAAAAAGGATTGATTCTGATAGTATATTTATTAGTTGGGGTCCTTATGCAGGAATAGATACATTTATAGTTGAGTACGGTTTGGAAAATGGACAGTGGCTATATAACACAAACGTAGCAGGATTCTCAATAACATTAAATAACCTTCCCTTAAATCAACCTATTTGGGTTAGAGTAGCAGCTAGAACTGATAGCACAATAGGTATCTATGGAGAACCAAAATTTGTAGGTGGACCAATGCTTCCAAATACTGGTAGGTTTCATGACATAAATCCCAATCCATGGAATCTCTCAGCAAGCATTTTTTTCGGAATTTCTTTTCTTCTAGCATCTCTCTTTTTAAGAAATAAGGTAGCTATGCGAACATGAAATATCATGTTGGATGGTTATTATTACTTATACCTATTGTTATAGGAATAAGCCTCATCCTCTCCCATATTTCAAAAGATGCTTCATCGCGTGAAAAACAAATAGCCAACAAAGTAAATCTGGTAAATCCTGTTCGCCTTCTGATACCTTCCCTCAATGTGAATACATACATTCAACCTGTCGGTGTTACTGCTCGTGGAGTAATGGAAAGCCCAAGCAATATTATTGGTGTAGGGTGGTTTGATCTTGGGCCTCGCCCCGGTGAAAAAGGTAGTGCTGTTATTGCAGGGCATGTTGATGGTGAGCGTGGTGAAGTTGGAGTATTTACTAATTTACATAAACTAAAGAAAGGAGACAAGGTATATATTAAAGACAGTAACGGGAATTCTCTCACTTTCATTGTTGCGGAAAGTCGAAAGTATGATCCCGGATATGCTGAAGAAGTATTTAGTCGAAATGACAAAGCTCATCTCAACCTTATTACATGCGATGGTGTATGGGATGGTGTGAAAAAAAATTATACCAAACGACTCGTAGTGTTTACTGACATTATGCACTAACGCCACTAGCCTCCAGAGGATCCAGAATCGTTTTTTTCACCATGAGATTCGGTTGGCCACCTTCAACTAATCTTGTGAAGCCACAAAAAAACCGAGTATCTAGCTCGGCTTTTTTATTGAGCATATCTTGATTGAATTATTTCAAATCCAACATATCTTCACTAAGATCAACATCCTCAAAAGATTTAAGCTCTTCTGCGAAATCTTTTGTATAAAAAGAGTGCTACTAGACCACCTCCTACAGCAACAACTATTGAGACGATATCAAAACTGTTACTGCCGTTCAAAGAAAATGTCCCAGTTGTAACAAGAGTTATAATCATTCCTCCTACGAATGCTCCGATAATGCCAACTCCTATTCTCTCTGGCCAGGTTAAAGAAGTAGATTTGTCGATGAAATCAATTAAAAAACCAGCAAGTGCTCCAAAAATTATCCATACAAGTATATTTGTCATATAATATCACCCCCTCTCTCTCCTCTATCAAATCTAGTTTAATTGTACGTAAAAATCGTAAGCATAGCGTAAGAAAATAGTAAGCATGTTGCAAATGAAACTGTAATTTATAGAGCGTATCTAATCTGATGGGCTCCTCTTGTGGGCACTGCTCGAACTTATTTACTTAATATTTAACCAAACGGAAAGTTACACTAGTTCTAGCAGGCGTAGACATTGCTACTCCAGCTCTTTCCAATTTTATCTTGTCAAAATCAACATTTTCAAATAATTTCCGTCCGCTTCCAATTACAACAGAAATAATATCAAGTTGAACCTCATCGCAGAGCTTTGCATTCAAGCACTGTTGGAATGTATTGGCGCCCCCAATTACTTGGACGTCTTTTTTGCCTGCTGCAGCTTTTGCCTTAGAAATAGCACTTTCAATACCATCAGTTACAAATATGAAGCTAAGTCTGCCATTCCCTTTGGGATACTTTGCTGGAGGTTTATGCGTTAAGACAAAAATGGGAACTTGAAATTCATAATCATCGTTAGCCCACGAGAATGGGTCTGCCATCTCATACGTATGCTTCCCCATAACAACTGCACCAGTATTTTTAATAGCGTCAATTAGAATTTGAGATTTATGCATTTCCGCAAAGTCTGGATACAGCTTATCAACGCTTCCATTTTGGTCGTTAATATACCCATCAAGGGACATCGACATTCCTAGTATTACTTTTCCCATAAAAAAATTATAACCGAAGGTTGCACTCTTTGCCTAAGAGTAGCGAAGATTTGCTTATAATGGAAGGTTCCAAAAATCCATTCAAGTTTGCTAAATTTGAGACTAAATTTTTTGCTCCGCGACTAGTCCCACAAGGGGATCCGGTTCCTTCGCCGGGTGGCGAATCAACATGAGATTCGGCTGTACCAAACCCTAGCATGTGAGCACAAAAAAACCACCGCAACGGGTGGTTTTTCATTGCTCCGCGACTAGGATTCGAACCTAGAACCTTGAAGTTAACAGCTTCCTGCTCTACCATTGAGCTATCACGGATCATTAAGTGAAGACTGTGTTGCCACAGACTATCACGGAATATCAACC
>JBEPUU010000180.1:0-2628 GCA_041691355.1 bacterium
TACCTGCTGGGCCTCAAATGGATTTAGCGGGAATTTTGTATATGAGGTCACTACCTATTAAATTGGTTAAAGAATTACCCAGTAAAAAAGCTTCTTAACCAAGTAATTCTACGAGAGGGGGATTATCAGGGTCATTGAAGAGATCGATTCCTGCCATGTGAGCTGGAAGAATATCTTTAGGAAGTGTATCTAGTGAATGCCATTCCCATCCTTCACATTTCTCAGGTTCGGAATTTGTAAGAGTACCAGTATACGATTCACAAAGAAAAATAAAATGGATAAAGTTGTATGATTCTTGAAGTTCTCGTACAACACCAATATACGTTATATCCTGAGCGTCAAGGTTGGTTTCTTCTTTTAATTCTCGTACAACTGTATCTTCGAATGCTTCTTTGAGCTCAATTCTTCCTCCCGGCATTCCATACATCCCTGCTTTATATGCATTCTTGCGTTTGCCAAGTAGTATTTTCTTTTTGGTTTCATCCAACGTTATAATAACTACTCCAATTGTTTCCGGCATCATATAAAAAAATCCTTTCAATAAATATCTTACTATAAAATAGTAATTAATGCTATTAATAAAAAAATTAAACTATGGGTTTTATTTATGAGTAATTTTTGTTAAAATTCACTTCATGCAACGATATGAGAGAGGATTGTATCCATTACCAACATTAGAAGGTATACATGGACCAACGGTTCCTAATATTATCTTCGAACTCAATCTACCTGATGATGTACCACGTGAAGAGATTGGTGTGAAAGCACGGTTACTTCAATCTCGAGCAAAAAGAAACGGTTTAAACACTATTTTTGTAGTAGGTGATACAAAAGGAGAAACATCTAAATTTTTTGGAGAAAAAATAGGAGAAAGTCCTATAGATGGACAGGTTCTATTGAGTGATAAAAATAAAATTGTGCCAACCTACTCGGTAGATATAACTCCTGTAAAAACTCACAAAACACCTAAATATAAAGCTGGTCAACAAGCAGATGCCACAATAACACTTAATATAAAAGAAATGCAACAAAGAATCTCTCTAAGAGAAGGAGATATAGATTTATCTACTGAATGGGCACAAGAGATGGAAATGGCATTAAGCAGTGGAGTTATGAAAGCTGGAGTTCGCCATATGTTTAAATCATCTACTGTCGATAATATGGATACACCAGTAACTATCGGCGCGGCTTTAGCGGGAGATCTTATTGCCTCCACTAATGGATGGTCGGGATTCGGTTTGAATGGATTAGTCCTTGGCTATCTTTCTTCAATGGCTGTTATGCAGGTAGGATATAGAATTGATTATGCACGTAATCATCCACCTGGCGAAGGATTCCGTTGGAGTATATTGCCGAAAGAAGCTGATAGAGCACTATTCTCATGGGTCGCTTCTCAAGGACAACGTGTGGTGAAAAAATTACCGGAAGTAAAATCTTAAGAGATCATACCTCCCGAATAAATTTCACCTTTGCCTCCATGAACAGTTACGATATGCCCATGATGCAAGTGTTTGCGGGCATCTTTGACATGTGTAATTGTTGGGATGCCGAGATGCTTTAGTTCTATCATAGTTGCTTTTGAATCTGGATGAGATTCACTGATAATTGCTGTGACTTTTTTGAGATGTTTTATTTGTTTGAAAAGTATTTCTGATAGAACAAGTACATCTTGTGAATTTGCATTCATAATATCGCTCGGAGAATGAACAATAGTTACTTTTCCTGTGCCGATTATGTTGGTCAATCCTTTGCCTCGAGCTACCGGAATTTTTGGTTGTAATTCTTTTTGTTGTTGGGCAAGAGTACTGATAGGTTTGGTTTCGGTAATATAAATATCTTCACCCGAAAGTGCCCAGGTGACTGCTTGTGGAAAATAAAGATATTCTTCCAATTCTTTAGCCATATCTGCTATCGTGAGAATTTCGTCATGTGTTAATTTGGGAAGATTTGTTCCGTAAGCAATAGATCGATCAATGATTGATAAATTCTTCTTTGAAATGATATACCTATCGCCCTCATGAGGATGAGTTGTAATGATGACGAGTTTGTCTTTTGTGTGAGTTGTTGGATCAATGGTCGTGATAACGCCGGTTGTATCACCATATATTTTTTTCTGGACTATAATTTCAGCATATGATTGTACATGATCAATTTGCTTATGATGGCGATGCCAAAGTGCGCTACTCACAAACATCTCAGCCCATACATCTTTTACTGCAATAATAAATTCTGCTTCATTTTTAATATGTGCGGAGGCATGTTTTCTTCCTCCTAATTCCTTTTCATGCAATGACAGAGTAACTTCGTCCTCGCCAAGTTTGGTATAAAAATGTATAAGTTGAGCTCGAATATCTTCTGGTAGTTGAGCTTGTTCAAAAAGCTTTTTAATGTGGTATTCTCCCTGCATGAGTGAGTCCGAACGTTCAATAGAAATTGTTGAGAGTAGTTGTTTGATTTTGTGGTCGAGTATCGTTTGTTTTAAGAATGTTTCATAGGCCTTTTCGGTAATGATAAATCCTGGAGCAATAGGAAAATGTGCTTTCGTAAGCTTTGCCAGTTGTTGTGCATGTGTTCCTACCGAATGCAACGAATGAGTATCTACATCACTAAACCAAAGAACATATGTAT
>JBEPUU010000181.1:0-2621 GCA_041691355.1 bacterium
GCTCGCAGCAGTCAGTGAAGACACGATGCTCCCTGCAAGTCCAGTTGATGGAGTAGTTGAGAGAGTGTTTGTTCATCCAGGAGATCAAGTCTCAATCGGCACAGAACTCGCAACAATTACAGCAGATGAGAATAGCGACCAAACAATCGCTGTTGTTGATGTTCCACAGCAAATTGCACAAAATATCTCACGGCTTGAACCAAGTACTGTATTACTCAATAACAAAAGTTATCAATTAAAGCCGTTTTATATTTCAGCCAATGCAACTGACGGACTGCTTTATTCAATTTTTTACATCATTCCCAAAGGCGCAACAAATTCTATAACTGATGGCCAATATGTAGATTTCAATATACCAGTTGGTTCGGTAAAGACAGGATCAACAGTTCCATTTGTCCCGATTGATGCTGTCTATCAAACGCAAGATTCTAATTATCTGCTCGTTGATGTAAATAACAAATCTGTAAATCGCAAAGTATCCCTTGGAAATGTGTATGGTAATTTCGTAGAGGTTACCAACGGGTTACAATCAGGCGATCAAGTAATTCTTGATAGAAGCGTTCTGGCAGGGGATAAAGTAACAACAAACTAAACTTTTGAAACTAATACTTTGTATGTATGGCAATAGTAACATCATATCTCAAACAACTCAAATTCGATCCAAAATTAAATAACACCCTTATTGCGAAATATCTTCGTAATCCTCGTCTGGGTATACTTCTTGTACTTATTGCACTCATTGGCGGTATCGCAAGCTTTATAAGCCTTCCTCGTGTCCTCAATCCTAACATCAATATCGCAATCGTAACTATTTCAACCACACTTCCAGGTGCGGGACCTGATGATGTAGAGTCACTTGTGACAGTACCCATAGAGCAAGCTTTGGGCAACGTTAAAGATATCGATACAATGACATCGACGTCCCAAAATTCGCAGTCGCTTGTCCAGATCCAATTTCTCTCGGGAGTTGATGCGGATAAAGTAACTTCAGATGTCCAGACCGCTGTGCAAAGCGTAAGTAATTTGCCAAAAGATGCCACAACTCCCAATGTGCAAAAACTTGATTTCCAAAATACTCCTGTATGGATATTTACAGTAACAGGTCATGACCCAGCATCACTTATACGGTTTGGTCGGGGACTCCGAGACACATTAAAAGATGTTACGAGCCTCAATACTATTTCAGCAGATGGACTCGACAATCAAGAAATTCAAGTGACGGTCAAACCTCAAGCAATCGCAACCTATGGAATAAATCCTCAAACACTTTCCCAAACCGTCACAGCAGCCATAAATTCACAACCAGCAGGAAATATTAATACTTCACAATCGTCATTCTCACTAACGATTGATCCAACAGTTACTAGCTTGAAAGATCTGCGCGGTCTCCGAATAAATCTTCCAAGTGGCGCAAGTGTTTTACTTTCAGATGTTGCGGATATTGCATATAGACCGCAGCCGGGTGTATCGAATTCCTATGTTGCTTACCCATATCACACGGCCCAACAAACTGTGACATTTAGTGTTTTCAAAAAGAGTACAGCCAATGTCACCAATGCAGATCAGGACGCTCATAGTGCAGTTAGTCAGTATGTTGCACGATATCCGGGACAATTCAAAATCTCCTCAGTCGAAGATACAGGAGACATGATCAACAAACAATTTGATGACTTAGTACGAGATCTTATTATTACATTTTGTTTGGTTTTCCTTGTGATTGTTCTGTTCCTTGGTACACGACAAGCACTTGTTGCCGCATCGGCAATTCCCATGACATTTCTTATTACCTTTATTGTCATGAATTCAACAGGGATTGACCTGAGTTTTATCGCGTTCTTCTCACTCTTGTTATCGTTGGGTCTGTTGGTTGATGACACGATTGTTATTATTTCCGCACTTTCGGCTTACTACAGAACCGATAAGTTCACCCCAATGGAAGCAGGTCTTCTTGTGTGGAGAGATTTCAAAACAGCCGTCTCAACAACGACACTGACCACAGTTTGGGCTTTTGTTCCGCTTTTATTGGCAACAGGAATTATCGGTGAGTTTATCAAACCAATTCCGATTGTAGTATCAGCTTCGCTTCTTACATCATTTATTGTCGCAATGTTTATCACATTGCCGATTGTTATTATTATTCTGAAACCGCACGTCCCGTATCGTGTTACCTTTCTTCTCAGATCATTGATTCTTCTTGCAGTCATTGCGCTCTTTTTTGCAATTGCTCCAAAAGGCATTTATCTGATTCCTGCAATTCTTCTTTTTGTTATTAATATTTTTGTTTACTTTCAAGTCAGAAATCAGTTATTCGCGAGAATAAAAGAACGCTTTTTCAAACGTTCGCGATCAAACCAGATCAAACCCGGAAGACACATTAATTTTAGACAGTATTTTGATCGGGGAATTATTAATTTTGATATTATCAGCGACAAATACCGATATATTATTACAGCAATTCTTTCAAGCAAAACAAATCGAAGAAAAACTCTCGCGATGGTTATCATTTTTTCATTTTTTTCATACTTGTTACTACCATTGGGATTTGTGTTAAATGAATTTTTCCCAGCTAGTGCCGATCCATCTATGCAGTTACAACTTGAATTTCCAGCCGGAACCAACTC
>JBEPUU010000182.1:0-2616 GCA_041691355.1 bacterium
TTATTTATCCACAGCCAACCTAAACTAAGTATAATAATATAGAGTTATAGAGAAGGAAGATAACTATGGTTAATACACGGATGGACGACACGTGCTATTGTTCACTTGCCAGACCAATAAGTTTTCCGTGAATTTTTGACTTGTTTATTTTTTTGTTACATAAAAGAAGTATCAAGTGCAATAAGTGGAACATCAAGAAATGCTTTAGGTTCTTCGACTTGAGGAGTCAGTGATAGGAAATACTTATCAATGGTATTATTTACAGGCAGGCATTTGTTCTTAGGATGGCCTTTCCTTGGTGATTTACATAACTTGCATTTTTTTACGTTCTTTTGCGAGGTTGTATCATTCCATTTTGGTGATTTAGAGCTTTTTCCCTTTGAGGTTAGGTTAGAATCTGATGGACGTTTCAAGTTGCCTTGTAATTCTACAGAAAAATTGTGTTACTAAATTCATTTACCAAAAAGCACATCAGGCATGCCTTTAACGATAGTAGGTGGTAGTTCGTCGAAACGAGGAGAATACAACCAGCACTCAAGTAGACGACCAGCTGCAGGGAGATCCTCCATAGGAGATTTGGATAATAAACTCTTCACTACTTCCCAAGTTGCATTTAGGTCTGCTAAAGCATCATGGGCTTTCCCATTTGTGATTTTGAAGTGGTTACATAACTGCAAAAGTACATTAATTATTGGATCTTTACAATATTGCATCTTCTTTGTGATTCTATTTATTATACTATTATTGTATGTTTGGTACCAATGTTAATTATATATCCTATAATATAATATAATTCTAATAGATCTTCAAGGATCTGGTTTGATAATATCGTATAATATAGATAATATTTGAATTTCAAAGTTACTTGTTCGAGTTTATGATTAGCAATATCGATTCCACGGACTGTAGTGATCTTTCTTGCAAGAGCTAACGAGCAACCAAATTTCCAGTTAAGTGGAATCTCCTTTCCTAATTGGGAATATTCATATTTCAACCTCTTTTGATCAAAATTTTCATTATGCCCAATGAATAGAACGTTGCGAGAACCGAGCTGGTGAACCCAACTTTCGAATCTAGGTTGAACCTGATCGAAAGTTTGTGCTTTGGCGGCTTTCAATGACTGAATGGTTAAAGAGTGTACCTGAGTAGCAGCAAAATTTATAGCTTTTTTTGGCATTACATGTGAATTAAAAGTACTTGTAACATTCCAGTGTAAAACTGCTCTAGCAGCAATTTGTATTATATTAGCTTCACGATCAAGGCCGGTGGTCTCAGTATCGTAGAAAACAATGGCCCATTCCTGTTCTTCCTCGACATACTGAGCCTCTATTTCGTCTTGTAAATATAGGAGTTCTTGGTCTAGCGTTGGTGTTTCTGTTACTATGGTATTAGCAGGTTTACACAAATGAGGATGGAACTTGTGCTTGTGGCTCTCATAAGCACGTTGATAGGTGTACATTCTTGGACAGGAACGTTCTTCACAATAGATGATATTGGAAGCAGTAGTACGTTTTTTGCATGTGGCCTCGCGTATCGTCAGATTTTTTCTAGTTGGTCTTAATTGTGATGCCACCTCTAATGCCTTCTGAAATTGAGCAGGTGTTCCTTCATTTGCTACACGTAAGTCCGCTAGAACTTGTTTCTTCTTTTCTGGCGAAAATTGACCAGAGTCCACATTCCAATCGAATTCCAACCCATCCACATTGCCATATGCTTTACCGAGTGGGGTATTGGGTACAGGACAGCCAGAATTTTTTGATAATCGAAATAGCATATATTCATAGGCTAGCCAATAAATACAAGCAAAATTCCATAAATTGGGATACCTGCACTTTGATCTAATAATTGAAAAGAAATTCTCTACTATATTGGTGCTCATAAAGGTAAGAGGTTGCTTTGAGTCAACTTCCCATTTACAGAATACTTCTTTCAGATTTTTTAGAGATTTTAGCGAAATTTGAAGATGCTCAGCAAGGTTACTGGTGAGATTTCCATTGTTGGTCAACCAATTTGTAGCAACTTCAATTTTCTGTATTCTTTGCTCCAACTCTAATTCTTTTGCAGAAAAACCTTCATAATACATTTGCATGTTCTCAAGATATAAAGCTAATCCACGAGACTCAATAGTATTAATTTCGCGTAAGACAGGTATCGCCAACCACAGATTCTTGACTGATTCCCAATTCATCTTATCACTAGGATTAATGTCATCTTCCTTTAAAATATTGAATAGCTCTTTCTTGAAACTGTGAAGAGGAGATGATTTCATTCGAAGAGTCTCATGTTGTTCCCAAAGTTGAGCCAGATGTTTCATCATAACCAAATGTTTTTCACCACTCTCTTCATATAAAAAGCCACGATTTAATAGAGCATTCCTCATGTTTTTCTCCAAATGCACATAATCATATATGTGGTACACACTATTTTGCTTGGATAACTTGTCTGCCACTTCTTCCGACTCAAGGTGGCCATCAGAGCAGGTAAAAACGATCTTTACACCTTCAGCCTCTATTCGTGCTATACTGACTCGAATTATATCATAAATAAGCGACCAATCTGCTCCACGGGTAGCAACATCCCCAAAGGGGAACGATGATCGACGATCAATTGAAGTAA
>JBEPUU010000183.1:0-2552 GCA_041691355.1 bacterium
GGTAAGTGTAAAATTAGCAACAGATGCAGAGCAAGCCGCACTCGCCAAACAACTTGCAACAATTGTAACTGACGCACCTATTCAGTTTGATCTTATGAAGTGTGCACGAGCGGATTTTAATCTGTCCGCTTTGAGAGAGGAATTTAAAAAACAAGGCTTTAAAAGTTTGCTGACACGACTAGATACAATATTTGGAAAGGAAGAGAAACAATTAGGATTATTTTAATTCTAAACAAACATAAATTCACTACTTGGAGATTCTACAACTTTTTTAAGAACTTTACCAAGAAAAACTTGAGCTTCTGCTTGTGCTCTGTCTTCAGATAACCGTGTACGTTCATCAAGTTCTGGAGAGAATGCAAATTCCATAGGGGCAACTGTTCTTTCAATAATTTCATTAGCTATTTGTAATTCACGTTCATAGCCAGGATACTTTTGAACATCCTGTGTTCTTGATCGCTGTGTTTCTTCTAACGCAGTCATTCTCCCCATTGCATGAATAAATTCGCTAAGCTTAGTTAACTCGTCGGATTGCTTCGTTTCAAGAGTAGCTAGTATCACATGTCCATCTGCTTGCAACCCAACAGCTGCATCGCCAAGAGCAAGTGATCGTACGGACCAGGTAATTCTCCAAAAAGATGATTCTTTACCTCTCCTGTGAAACTGTTTAATAGCCTACGGGATTTATCTTTATTAAGTGTAGGAACAGATAGTGGTATTTCAATATGTACCGGCTGTCTTGATCCATGTTCTGGAGTTGTCATAATGACCTATAATTATAGTTATTTCAGGTTGTTTGTCAAATAGGCTCGAAAATAGAGTATAATAGAGCTGATTGAAATAATCTTATGAACATTCCTTCAGCAGTTAAAGCAGTAATTTTTGATATGGACGGATTAATGATTGATTCCGAACCATACTGGGCGATGGCGGATAAAGCATTTTTTGAAAAATATAAAAAGCCTTATACACTTGAAATTAATGTGCATATTATGGGAATGGGGCAACAGGAGATTATGGAGTATTATAAAAAAGAATTTGGATTTGTCGGAGACACATGGTCTCTTGTTACCGAAAGGAAAAAATTATTGTATGAATTTCTTCTGCCAAACGTAACGCTTTTGGAAGGAGTAAAGGAAATAGTTCATTCACTATATCAAGAGGAAGTTACTATGGCTGTTGCGACAAGTGGGCATACAGTTGAAAGAGCGCAGAGTATTTTGGGTAGGGTAGGGTTACATAAGTATTTTTCACTTGTTGTATCTGGAGATGATGTTGAAAAGAGCAAACCTGCTCCTGATATTTATTTGAAAACTGCAGAATTATTGTATGTTGAGCCGTCAGTGTGCTTGGTCTTTGAAGATGCACCCAATGGTGTTATAGCAGGAAAGGCTGCGGGGATGGTAGTCTATGGTATAAACAAGGATGATAAGATTCTCACAAAGTTACAAGAAAGTGGAGCAGATAAGACCTTTCGAAGTTTTCTTGAAATAACAGGATGAAAGTAGCACTTGTTCATGATTACATCAAAGAATACGGCGGAGCAGAGAGAGTATTGGAAGCACTCTGTGAGGCATATCCTGATGCTCCAATTTATACAGCATTTTATAAAGAAGGATCGGCGGCATGGGAACAATTTAAAAAAAGAAAAATTATCCCATCCTGGGTTCACTACATTCCATTTTTTGCAACTAAATTACACAGTCCACTGAGATTTTTAGCGCCTTTGATATGGGGAAGTTTTTCCGCCAGAGGCGGAGATTTTTCCAAGTATGATGTGATAATTTCTTCTGCAAGCTGGTATGTGACTAAAGGATTTGGTACAAGAGGTACAGACAAAAAGCGACCCATTGAAATTTGTTATTGTCATACTCCTCCTCGTTGGCTGTATGGATACAAAACTTCAGTTGAATGGCAGCGTTTCTGGCCAGTTAAAGTGTATGGCATGATCGTGGGACATTTTATGAGGATGTATGATTTCAATGCAGCCCAACGAGTTGACTATTTTATCGCCAATTCCAAAGAAGTGCAGGCTAGAATTAAGAAATTTTATCGAAGAGATTCTGTTGTGATTTATCCGCCGGTTAGTTTGGAATCAAGAATTAAGAATCAAGAATTAAGAAAAAGAGATTATTATTTTATAGTTTCAAGGATGGTTGGAGGTAAAGGTTTGGATTTGGCTGTTAATGCAGCAAATAAGCTTGGAATCAAGCTCAAAATTGCGGGTGCGCCAGATGGCTACTACACAGGACACAAGCAACTTCAGGAAGATGCACAAGATAACATTGAATTTCTCGGTAGAGTAACAGATGAGGAATTGGTACATCTCTATTCAGGCGCAAAAGCATTTCTTGCCTTGGCAACAGATGAAGACTTTGGTATCACACCGGTTGAGGCAATGATGTGTGGCACGCCTGTTATAGCATATGATGGGGGAGGATATAAAGAGACTGTGATTGAAGGAAAGACAGGAGTATTTTTTCATGAATCAACCGTTTCTTCACTAGTCTCGGCAATAAAGAAATTTGAGAAAATGAAATTTGATCCAAGTG
>JBEPUU010000184.1:0-2522 GCA_041691355.1 bacterium
GTTTAAAAGTAATATATTCTCATGTATTACTTTAATTTTTGATATTTCATCATCTATTTTTTCAATTGTACCGGGGGGTCGCGCAAAATGGTACCACTTCGGGGTGGGGAATATTTTAATTAAAAAATGAAAAAAATTATCTATAGTATAACAAATTTTTAATATATACTCATATAAATGGAAAATATACATCCAAATGACGTTACCAAACATGGTACTGTAAATGACGGCGACAAAAATGAAGCAGAGAAAGAAAAACTACTTCCAAAAAAAAAAGTTCCAAAAAAAAAGTATTTTCCAAAGGGCAATCATTATAAAAAATACCGTGATGCACCTTGGGTTTGGGAAGATGTATTTAAGTTTATAGAACGAATTAAAGCCGAAGGTGAATATCATTTTATCAGAGTTACATCCGAATTATATTGTATTAAATATAGCACATTAAAAAATAAATACGCAAAATGGTCACTCAATAATGAATTAAACCCTGCTGATGATGATAGGGGAGGTCATAATAAATCATTTACTGAGGAACAAGAAAGAAATCTTTTTGAATGGATTGTGGAAGTTTACATCAAAAATGATCTCTTTTTTGACAATGAGAGTCTTAAAATTTCGGCAAAGAAGATTTATGGATCATTATATCCTAAAGAAATTAATACTTTTAAGGCGAGTAAAGGTTGGATCTGTTCTTTTAAGGAAAAATGGCAACTTTCATCATTTATAGCAAGAAAATCAAAAAAAGCTACGAACATTGATGCATCTTTAACAGAAAAATTTCTAGCCGACTGTCAGGCAGCAATCCGTAGAATACCGTTGAAATTTGTCTTTAATATGGACGAAACATTTTGGCGAACGCTGAATGGTAAACTGAATGTGATAGGAATAACTGGATCAGATAACAGAAATCTTGTTCTCAACATAAATGATAAAGAAGGTTTTACAGCAATATTTATTGTTGCTGCTGATGGGAACTTCCTAAAACCTATAGTTGTGCTAAAAGGAAAGACATCACGATGTTTGAAAAAAATTACTGGTGACGATATAGATGCTTCTAAAATTCAAATGAAATATTCGGACAATGGTTGGGTCAGTGTTTCCATTATGATTTTTATGTTGAAAGAGATTCATAAAATAACAAAAGGAGAAGAGTCAGTTTTAATATTGGACCAATTTAGTGTTCACATGTGTGATGCCGTTAAAAAGGTAGCAGAAAAACTAAATATAACATTTATATATGTTCCATCAGGAAGAACTGCAGAAAATCAACCTCTTGATGTCGGTATAAATGGTCCAATCAAATCAATAGGAAGACGAATAATAAAAGAAATATACATGATGGATCCTTTTATAAAAGATAAACTAACTATCAAAAATGCTGTGAAAGCTTTAATTGAATCTAAAGATGAGATTACTAAAGAAACAATTGAAAAATCTTTTGTGAAAGCTTTAAATCTTTAAAGATTATACTGTATTTTGTTACGATATAGTTATACAATACGTAACAAAATCGCACAATGAGCTTTCATTGTTTTTTTTCGGGCAACGCGAATGTTTCAGAGTTATTTTTTTATAATAATAATAATTTTACGACACTAAAACGCATAAACGTTTCCGTGACCATTTTACATGATAATTTTGATGATTTTCAATAGGTACAATTAATGATTATATCTATTTCGCAGCTAAAATTTACTACAGTAATGTAAGACTATCGCTGGCTAGTCACGTTCCAGTAAAACACAATATTCACATGCCTTTCAAAATTAGGAATATCTCCATTTTTGCAGATCAAACAACAACGAAACACACGGAAACAGCTGCATCGCAGCTCGACCCACAGATCAAAGTCAAGGTAATCTTGCACCGATCTGTTGTGCCAAGCTGTCGAATTTAACAGCTTGGCACAACAGATCAAAGTCAAGGTAATCTTGCACCGATCTGTTGTGCCAAGCTGTTAAATTCGACAGTTGATGACAAGCGTTGTTACAGATATTGAAGCAAACACTTTCGATATCTGAATCTACGCTTTGCATCAACTGTTGACCGCTTACCAAAAAATGAACCAACATACGTAAACAGCGGCCTTGCAGCTCGGCCTATAGATCCAAGTCAATGCAATATTGTATCGATCTGTTGTAACAAGCTGTTAATTTCGACAGTTAATGGCAAGCGTTGTACAGATATTGAAGCAAACACTTCGATATCAGGATCAATGCTCTGTATCATTGTTTGGTCGCTTACCAAAAACACGAACCAAACAACAGCCAAATTTTGAAAATTCTTTAATTTGTATATTATCGATTTTTTCTGTTTGTTTTTTATACGAAAGATAAATTTATTTTTATATTTTTATATTAAAAAATCTCCCACCCCGAAGTGGTACCATTTTGCGCGACCCCCCGGTATAATGATTTAACTTATGAGGTATCTCATGGTTTCCGAGTCGCCGCGCGATATTCATTATGTGATTACCAATGGACGAGAATTAACGAATATATCAATTTCACAGTACAATATTC
>JBEPUU010000185.1:0-2504 GCA_041691355.1 bacterium
AATCAAACTAGTGAAAGTTCGAAGTTCGGGATTTCCCTCTGATGATAGTACTCGATACAAAACTTCTCTTCGTACATGTGTTTTTTTTGCAAGTTTTCCAAGGCCTCCTTGGGCCTCTGCTACATTACGTAGGGCATTAAGTAAAATTTCTTGAGATTCCTCATCACCGACTAAGCTTTCTTCAAGGGCCGCGTTTAAATAAGCAACGGCTTCATCATGATCTTTTAACTCATCGATGAGCTCATCATGATAATCAATGCTGCGTTTATGTTTTTTATTCATCTGTATCCCCTCTGGATTGATAATCATTAAAATAGACCTTGGCTTTTTGAATATCGCTTTTTTGGGACCCCTTATCGCCCGCGCAAAGTAATAAAACACACTTTGATCCTATTTTTCCGAAATACACACGATATCCTGGACCAAAATCAATCTTTAATTCAAATATCCCTTCACCAACAGATTCGCATTGGCCAAAGTTTCCTATCTCTAATCGATCCAACCGAAGCCGTACTTTGGCTTTAGTAAGATGATCTTTAATGTCCTTGAGCCAAAGACTAAAGGGTCGTTTTCCTGAGTCGGTCTGATAGATTTCGATTTTGTATTCCATGACCTTATTGTAACTTAAAAGTCACAATCTGTCAATTTCAAATCACGGGCTCATTCATTTGAAATGCGATTGAGACTTTCTAAGTTATTGACTGTTAGATGAAGATTATTCGAGATTTGCAAGTGTTGATTGAGTAAGAACACAGGGCGTTCTAATGAGAAAGATTTGACAGTTTTTTCAGATTTTTATGGCGCCTAAAATTTCAATTTAATGAAAATACCTCCAAAATCCATGGAGGTGCCTCGTGCCCAAGAGAAAAACAACAGATAAAGAGTATCAAGAACTCACACAGAACATAGATATAAAGGCTCTACAAGAGAATGTCCAAATTTTTTTTGCAGATTTTCCAGATGAACGCCGAGAGCCAAAGTATCCTGCCTGGTATCTTATTCTTGTTATACTATGCGGGTTTTTATCAGGGTGTAATACGATTGCCGATATCGCTCATTTTGTCGAACTCAGGGGGAATTGGTTGAATTCGTTGCTTGGTTTGCAGTTTAATAAAGTGTCGTATGACACCATGTGGTGGTTTCTCGTGCGTGTGAAGCCAACAGCTTTTCAACACTTAATGTCCCAATGGCTCACTGCTTTGCCGTTAAATCTACAAGATCAAGTGTTTGCTGTTGATGGCAAAAGGTTGAGAGGGGTATCTGATGATGAACATATTACTCACTTGGTAAATTTATTTGCGGTCGGTTCAAGACTCACCATAGCACAGGCACGAGTTCCTGATAAAAAATGTGAACGAAAAGCCTTACCACAATTATTAGAAGCTGTAAATGTTAAAGGTTCTATTATTACAATGGATGCGCATTATACGTACAAATCTGATCTTCAGAGCATTATAGATAAGGGTGCTGACTTTATTGTAGGGATCAAAGGCAATCAAGGAAATCTGGAGGCGGAATTAAAAAACTATTTTATCCAAGGTTATAAAATTAACTTTGAATCAGAAGAGTTTAAGTGTCATATCGCTCTCGAAAAAGATCATGGAAGGATTGAAACTCGCCATATTTGTGTAAGTGATGCTGTGGATTGGTTACCAAAAAAAGATGAGTGGAATTTCAAATCTTTGATCGAAATTCGATCTGAACGAGTAATTGGAGATAACACACAACAAGGAATCCATTACTATGGATGTAGCAGAAAAGGGACTCCTGAACAATTTGCAAACTGGATAAGAAGTCACTGGGGCATAGAGAATGGTTTGAACTATGTAATGGATGTGGTCTTCGAAGAAGATAAAGCCCTTGCAAATACAGGTAATGCAGCAGAAAATATGAGTCTTCTGCGCAGATTGGCAATGAACGTGATTAAAACCCTTGATCCCAAACGGGGAATAACCGATGCAAGGCGGAACGCGACATATGAACCCACTTATTTGATCGGATTACTGTCCAGATTATTTGCGAAAAAGTGTCAATAAATTTTCATCAGAACGCCCTGGATGAATAGTCACATTTTTTTTACATTATTTTTCATTCCTTTTATAAACGCAATAATTTTTTCTGATGCACCCGCATTCTTATAAACATATTCCTTCGATGCATTTCCTCTCGAAAAAATTTCCTCTTCATTAGCCAATAAGTTGTTTACAATCTTTTCGAGTTCCAGTGCACTATTAATACTTATAGCTCCGGAACATTCTATCAACTCCTCAGCTTCAAAATTCTTTTCATATTCAGGCCCGAAAATTACCGGCTTTCCATAAACTGCCGCCTCGAGAATATTATGCAGGCCATCATACCCAAACCCGCCACCAACATAGGTTATAGTGGCATATTTATACAGCCTCGAAAGCATTCCTATGTTGTCAATAATCAGGCAATTTGATGTTGCTACCTGACCATTGCCTACTACTGAATTTAGGGTACTCATCAATTCAGAATAGGTT
>JBEPUU010000186.1:0-2497 GCA_041691355.1 bacterium
TTTTTATTATCAGGCCAATGGTAACGCTGAATCACAACTGGCTACAATTATTTGCGTTCTAAAAGTACTTAGCGATGAAGGCAAAACACTCTCCGAGGTTGCTGATGAAATGAGAAGAAGCCAGGAATCAGGTGAACTTAATTTCAAAGTGACCAATGCCCCTGAGATACTTGATGCACTGAAGGAAAAATATAAAGACGGGGAATTGGAAACAATGGATGGTGTTTCAATCAGCTATCCAACATGGAGATTTAACGTTCGTACATCTAACACCGAACCTCTTCTTAGACTCAATGCCGAGAGCTTTGATAAATCCGAAATGCAAACAAAATTTGAAGAACTACAAAGATTTATCAAAAGCCTCGCAAAAGAATCCTAACAGGTTTACAAGACTCCAAACAGCAAGCATTGCAGCGAAAAAATAGTTTAAAATATATAGTAATATGATCTAGTTTTTTATATTGTAAGTCTATTTAAAATAGAGTAAAGTATAGAAATGAATCCTAACGAAGGAATGGGGTTGTATGGATTGGAATTATTAGATAAAATGGGTAAGAATGTATTAGCGAATGCAACTGATGATTTGGAGAGAATCGAAAATTGTACCTATAAATTATGAATATGGATCAGAAAATACTTAACGAATTACAATCAATCAAAAAGATTTTAGCAACTGTTGTCACAAAAGCGGATGCTAAGAATTTTATTACGAAAGATGACCTAAAAAATGAATTGGCAACATATCCAAACAAGGATGATCTAAGACAAGAATTGGCAAAATTTCTGACAAAGGATGACTTAAATGACGCACTTGAAAAACAAGCTGAAGACTTTGGCAGTGTGGTTAGTGAACTGTTTGCTAAAATAGATGAAAGAAAGGCAGATAGAGCTGACGTTAAAGCGCTTGAACATCGAGTTACGCTAAGTGAAAGGAAAATAGTAGTATAACTATGGCTGATCAAAATATCCCTCAATTCGACAAATCCAAATTCACAAATCAACCGTATGTTAAGAAAGTTGAGAAACCCTGGGGATATGAAATTCACTGGGTACCTGAAGGCATGCCTTACATGGGAAAAATTCTTCATATTGATGCCGGCAAACGTCTCTCTTTGCAAATCCATGACAAAAAACAAGAAACCTATTGGCTTCTTAACGGAGAATGCGATCTTATTATGGAAAATACTCAAGGAGAACTTGAAACAATTCATATGCAAAAAGGTGTGAGTTATACCACAATAGTGGGACAAAGACATCGACATGCCGCTGTAACAGATTGTGATGTTATGGAAGCATCAATGCCTGAAGGAGGTACGACGTGGAGACTTGAAGATGATTTTGCAAGACCCAATGAAACAGACGAGCAAAGAAAAATAGAACGAAACGAGGTGGGGTAATAAATATGATAGATCTAAAGGATATAGAGGAATTAAAAAAACTAGACCCAGTTAATACCGTAGGAATTACAGAAGGGCTTCTTGAACAGTGTGAAGCTGCGTGGCGTCAAGTGAATGATCTTAGTCTTCCCAAACTTGAAAATATTCAGACAGTTGTATTCTGTGGCATGGGAGCATCTATTTACGGTGCACTCGTTTTGAAAGCGCTTCTCGGCCCTGAAATACAGTTCCCTACAGAAATCATTAGTGACTATTATTTACCAGATTATGTAGGAAAGAGCACGCTTGTCGTCCTTACTAGCTATTCAGGGACAACAGAGGAAGTTCTTTCGTGTGCAGAAGAAGCAAAAGCAAAAGGAGCTCAGATGGTTATCCTCACCAAAGGCGGTCCACTTGCTGAATTTGCCAAAGATAATAACGTTCCAGCATATATTTTTGATGGTTTACTTAATTCTGGCAATGTACCAAGACTTGGCGCAGGATATAGCATTCTAGGGCTTATTGGGTTATTAAACAAAACCAATGTCATTGATGTTGAAGAAGAAGCAATTACTCAGGCTTTGGTACGAATGAAAGAGAAATTTGCAGAGATTAAAGAACAGGCGTTTCGTGATCATGAAATTTTTATTAATAAAATTCCCGTTATTTTCTCAGCAGAGCATCTTTCAGGAAACGCTCAGATTGTCCGAAACCAACTCAATGAAACAAGTAAGACATTCTCATCCTTTTTCCTTATCCCTGATCTTAATCATCATCTGATGGAAGGCTTACAGTTCCCTGCCAATGCTCCGCTTCATTTCCTCATATTTGATTCACCCAATTACTCTGACAAAATCAGAAAACGTGTAGAACTCACAATTGAAGTTGTAAGAAAAAATAATTATCAGGTTCACGAATTTAGAACAAGTGGACAATCTCTCTATGATGATTTCCTGGAAGTACTTGTCTATGGAAGCTTCTTGACACTCTATTTAGGACTTACATACAAACAAAATCCTGCAATAAATCCGTGGGTGGATTGGTTCAAAAGCCAACTCAAAGAACCTCTAAAAGAAGAGAAATAATAGTCATATCTGATGATGACAGTTAAATCAGATGAA
>JBEPUU010000187.1:0-2487 GCA_041691355.1 bacterium
ATTGCCCCGCAAGACCACACCAATGCGAAGATTGCCCCCTCAAAGAACTGTGCCCTGATAAATAACTCATTGACTTAATTATAAATATATCATACAATATCAATTAATATAAAACTATGCCAGTAAGGACAGATCAAGACCCACAAGCAAGAGGTAGTAGATTAAAAGGATGGAGAGCTCCAGTAGCCGCTGTTGTTGCAGCTGGTTTAGTAGGAGGAGCAACTACTTTAGCTGAAGGCCACATCCCTTTTGTCGGTAGCACACCTGCAGCATCCGGACATGCAACTTCTGGTGGTGAAAGTTTCACATGTCCACCTGCACAAACTCCCGACTTTACAGGCACAGTTCCTTTCCAAAAGATTGCAGGTGACCCTTCTGCATACATAGGGAAAGGACGTATAACTGTAGGTGTTACAGAGCGTGGTTCTGATTTTACAATGGATACAACACGCATGGAAGTAAAAAAACCGGATAAACAGGCTAAATCGATAGTAGGGAACCCAGGTAAATTTTTTTCTGATGCAAAGCACACTGGAACTCCATTAAGTGTTGTTTCTGATGGAGAAGCTATTGCTTTCAAAATTGAACGTGTGGAGGAGCCTTGCGATCAAGCGAAAATTCTTTTTCTCTCAGGAAGTGAATCTCTCGTAGACGGAAAACCGGCTTTGGTTGTCACAAATATTACAGACTAGAGCCAAGGCAAAAAAACTTTAGGCTTGGGTCGGCATCAAATGAAAATTTGGGTATGTCAATAAATAAGTCAGGAAAAGCTCAATAATAACGCCACAATATTTTAATTTATAACAATCCCTGGGATTTCATTCTTTTTGCGATGGCTTCATCGAGGATTTTCTTTCGGATGCGGATATTTTTGGGAGTTACTTCAACTAATTCATCATCATTTACAAATTCAAGTGAATCTTCAAGATCCATCACATGTGGTACGTTGAAATGTTCCATTGAACCGTCTCCTTTGGAACGCATGTTTGAGAGTTGCTTGGCTTTGGTTACATTAACACTCATATCCTCAGATCTTGAATTCTCTCCGACAACTTGTCCTTTGTATACTTGAACTCCGGGACCGATGAAAAGTGTTCCTCGATCTTGGATATTGGTAAGACCATAGAGATTGGATTGACCATTCTCACTTGCTGTGAGTGATCCACGCTCACGCTTGATCGGCTCACCTTTATCTTCGTCATATCGATCAAAATTTGTGTTGATAATACCAAGCCCACGAGTGTCTGTGATAAATTCACTTCTATACCCAAATAACGCGCTTGTCGGCATAATAAATTCAAAATAAACAATACCATTATCATCTGTTGTCATATCTTCAAGATTTGCTTTTCTCACACCCATTTTTTGCATAACAATTCCTGAATAATCCTGTGGAGCTTCGAGAAATACCCGTTCAAACGGAGCTAATTTCTTTCCGTCAACCTCTTTCAAAATAACTTGGGGTCGTGAAACTTGGAATTCATATCCTTCGCGACGCATTGTTTCAATCAAAATTGCCAAGTGTAATTCTCCTCGTCCAGACACCATCCATTTTCCGTCCGACGTGTCTTCCACACGAAGTGCAGTATCAGTTTCAAGTTCTGTCATTAAGCGTTCTCTGATTTGACGTGAGGTTTTGAATTCTCCTTCTTGTCCTGCAAAAGGGGAGTCATTTACACTAAATGTCATTTTGACTGTAGGTTCTTCGATAGCTAACACAGGCAACGCAATAGGATTTTCTGCATCCGCAATAGTTTCACCAATAGTAATATCCGGAATTCCAGAGATAGCGACTATATCTCCAGCAACAACTTTTTGTGCATCAACTCGCCCAAGTCCTTCAAATGTCATAAGCGAGGTCAAACGATACTTTTTCATCTCGCCCAAACGATTGATATGCATAACTTCCTGACCGGAAGTAACTGTGCCATTGTAGACTCTTCCTATCGCAATACGACCTTTATACGAATCTCGACTTAGTGTTGTCATTAACATTTGCAAAGGCTTTTGCGCATCACTGATAGGGGCCGGAATATTTTTAAGAATAGATTCAAAAATCGGTGAAATATCTGTCATTGTTGCCAAATCAGGCTCAAGTCCTGCTTTTCCTTCTTTTGCGGATGCATAGACAATAGGGAAGTCCGCTGTATCATCATCTGCTCCCAACTCAAGAAAAAGATCAAGTGTCTTATCCAGAACATGATGAATACGAGCATCCGGCTTATCAATTTTATTTACAACAACGATAATCTTTAATTTCTTCTCCAAAGCTTTCTTAAGTACAAAACGTGTCTGCGGCATCGGACCTTCTTTTGCATCAATTAAAAGCAAACACCCATCAGCCATAGTGAGAACCCGTTCTACTTCACCGCCGAAATCAGCGTGTCCTGGAGTATCAATAATATTTATTTTGGTTCCTTGCCAATCAACAGAAGCATTCTTTGAAAAAATCGTAATACCACGTTCTTTTTCAAGCTCGTTACTGTC
>JBEPUU010000188.1:0-2468 GCA_041691355.1 bacterium
CGTCAGTTCCGTTTAACTGTCCATCAGAAACACCACCTGCATAATACGGTGGAATAAGCCGAACGTTCAGATTGCCCTCTTTAATTTTTTTTGAAACCGCTTCATGAATCGTATTTACTTTCTCTGTAATTCCAAGATAGCATTGACTGTCACCTTCATTTCCAATAACAGCCCAAACATCACCATGAATGCTAAATGGATTTTGCCCAAGAAATTTAGCAGTACCAACTCGCTGGACATCTCGTCCAGGATTTTCAGAAACAAAATCTTTCTCTCCACAAGCACAATTTCCGCAATTACATTCCGTTGTAACTTTCTTTTTATTTTTCATATTCAGCTAATTCTAGCACAATCCCTTCAGGTCCTTTCAAGTAACATAATTTCTTATTTGTTTCCTCATACACTTGTATCTCTGAAAAGAATTTAATTCCTTGTTCTTTTAAAGTTTGGACAATCTCTTCGATATTTTCAACATCAAATGCCATATGACGAAATCCTGTTTTATTAAGAACATCATTATCTCGCGTCGTAAGACTTTCTGGAGTAATAAATTTTAGTAATTCTAGATTTGTTTCAGTTCCTTTCAAACTAAGAGCGACGTATTCTGCTTTGTCTTTCTTTAATTGCGTTATCGTGTCAATCCAGTCGCCTTCTAATATCCCCTCGCGTTGTAAAGTAAAACCAAACCCGAGAAAAATTTTTTCGTTTCTTCAAGGTCTTTGACAACAATATTTATATGATCAATTTTCTTAAATGATGTAGTCATAAAGCATTTCTTTATCAGATAATGTTTGATAGTTTATTCCAATTTTTTCAAGCCTAGTAAGAAACGGATCAAGATCTTCTTTTTTCTTAAGTTCTATTCCGACGAGTGCAGCACCTTTTTCTTTATTGGTTTTTTTCATATATTCAAATCGTACAATATCATCTGTCGGTCCAAGTGCTTCGTCAAGAAATCTTCTCAGCTGACCTGGTTTTTGTGCAAATTCAACTAAAAAATAATGTTTGAGTCCCTGATAAATAAGACTTTTTTCAAGGATTTCAGGATATCGCATGAAATCATTATTGCCACCACTCAGAACACAGACGACTGTTTTACCTTTTATTTCCTCTCGCAAACTGCTCAGAGCGGCAATTGAAAGCGCACCTGCCGGTTCGGCAATGATCCCTTCGCTTTGATAGAGATCAATCATCGTTTTGCATATTCTTCCGACCGGGACGATTGCAACTTTTTCCAAATAATTTTTACAAATCTCAAACGTTAATTTTCCAACTGTATTAACTGCAGCACCGTCAACAAATGTATCGAATTCTCCAAGTGCAACAACTTTATTTTCTTCCAAGGATTTTGCCATACTGGCTGCTCCCTCTGCTTCTGCGCCGATAACGCTAATCTTTGGAGATTTTTGTTTGAGATATGTCGCGATTCCTGAAATAATTCCTCCACCACCGATTGGAGAAATAACGATATTTACTTTCCCATCAATTTGCTCCCAAATTTCTTTCCCAATTGTCCCTTGACCTGTAATTGTTTCTTCATCGTCAAACGGATGGATATACGAAACACTGTGAGTATCTCGATATTTTTTTGATGCTTCAACAGCATCATCAAACGTATAACCAACCAATTGTATCTCTATAAATTTCCCGCCAAAATGTTTTACCTTTTCAATTTTTTGATTTGGAGTAACAGTTGGCATAAAAATTACTCCATTGATTTTAAGAAGCGCACAACTGATGGCAACACCTTGTGCATGATTGCCTGTACTTGCAGTAACTATTCCCTGTTTTTTCTGCTTATCAGTCAAATGACTCATTTTATTGTAAGCGCCACGAATTTTGAAAGATCTAACTTCTTGAAGATCTTCACGTTTCATATAGATAGTGGCGCCAAACTTCTCCGACATCCGTTTTGAGAATTGTAATGGTGTCCTCAAAACGATTCCTTCAGAGCGTTTCGCAGCATCTTCGATTTGTTTAATTGTTATTTTCATAATAGTAATGTTAAACACTCAGAAAACTCAGAATCTCGGAGATTCAGATTCTTAAACTGTGAGTATTCCGAGTTTTCTGAAGTGATTTATTTTTGGTTTTCCGGACGTAACTCTCGGACTTTTTTTCCTGCTTGCCACATTTCACTTTTGTGAATTGTATCAAGTTCTTTTTGTAATTTTTTGCGATAATCTTTTTTACCGTTTACCTTAATAACAACTTCTGCCTCATGTCCTGATGCCACACTTTTATAAAGCTTTTTGAAAACCGGTTCAACCGCTTTTCTAAATTCCCCTTTCCAATCAAGTGCTCCACGTTGGGCTGTTGTTGAACAGTTTGCATACATCCAATCCATTCCGTTATCGCCAATCAATGGAATCAGACTTTGTGTTGCTTCCTCAACTGTTTCATTAAAAGCTTCCGACGGAGAATGTCCCATTTTTCGAAGTATTGCATATTGTGCCTGTCTCTTATAC
>JBEPUU010000189.1:0-2387 GCA_041691355.1 bacterium
GGATAATATGGCAAGAATCAAACGGGGAACCGTATCACGAAGAAAACATAACAAACTTTTAGGCCTTACAAAAGGATATCGTGGAACTAAAAGTAAACTCGTAAAAGTTGCTAAAGAAGCAAGTCTTCATGCTGGGCAATACGCATATCATGGAAGAAAATTGCGAAAACGAAACTTCCGTAGTCTGTGGATTGTGCGTATCTCAGAAGCAGTTAAAAAAGAAGAAATTTCATACAGTGTTTTTATTAATAAATTACAAAAAGCAAATATCCAACTTGATCGAAAAATTCTAAGTAATCTTATCGTTGAGGATCCTACAACATTTAAGCAAATCGTTGACAAAGTAAAACAGGCTTAATTCTCCTCGAACCATAGTTGTTTCTAAATTTCCCAGAGTAGTAGTTGACATACAGGGCCAACTATAATATACTAGTTGAGTAGTATGAACATACAACGATCTTATTATTGGTTTTACTTTACTTCCCCAACCGGGAGGTTACGTTGTGGTTTAGCTTAACAACCTAAAAAGGACCAAACGAAACACTCCCCAAAGGGGAGTTTTTTTTTGTTAAATATGAAAGTACTAGGAATAGGTGAATCAGTCATAGATAATGTATACAAAATTGATGGGGAAGTTCCAAAAAACTTTGATCCAAAAGGTGTGCACTCGGAAAAACATGTTGGTGGTCCTGTTTTGACTGCCATGATTGTCTTGGCAAGACTCGGAGTACAATGCACATATATGACTTCAGTAGGACGAGATGAAGAGGCAAATTTGATTCAAAGCCTCATGAAACACGAAAACGTGCAGTTATTACCAAAATACCAGCATAAAACCAAAATAAATACCATAGTGATCAATAAACAGACAGGCCAGCGCGTAAAGCTCAGAGGTCCAATCAAACATGACTCAATTAAAGACCTCAGTCGAAGTTTTCTCCATAAGTTTGATCTCATCATTATTGATAGACATGAGCAACGTGCATTCTACGAAATACTAAAAAAGAAAAAAGCGTCAACAAAAATCATTATCGACCCATCAACAGAAATATCAAAATTCACCCTTGATATGATCAAACATGCTGACTATCCTATTATTCCAATTGAAGCTGTGACACCAACGTATACCAGATCACTGGAAAATATTAACCACGTCCTAAAGCGTCTTCGCGAATGGACAAACAAACCGTTGATTATCACTGCTGGAGACATAGGAAGTTTTGTATATAACGGAGAAACTGCCGAATTACTTCCACCTTTACCTGTAAAAACAGTAGATACAACCGGAGCAGGTGATATCTATCGTGGTGCATTTGCTTACGGCGTAATACAAGGCTGGGATATTAAAAAAATAGCAAGATTTAGTAATATTGTTGCAGCTCTCCAGTGCACAAGGCTGGGTAACGCTGCAGCAATCCCAACAAAAGAGGAAATTATGAAATATCATGACAAATTGCTTGGAGGAAAAATGTTAACCTCTTGTACCCTGAACAATATTTATTTACAATTACAAAGTAAATTATGAATAAAAAACTATATAATTTAGAAATTATTGCAGGGCCTTGTTCAATAACTCCTGAGAATACAGAAGAAATAATTAATCAAACATCACAAATAAAAACTCCTGATGGCAAACGAGCTATTTATGGAACACGTGTCGTAGGGCTCAAATCGAGAACAGCACTTGATCTTGAAGGTGATGGCATGGGAATTGATTATGAAGTTGTTAAAAAATGCCTTGATCTTCCAGAAAATGAACGTAATACCCTTACTTTACCAAGTGTTGAACTTGCAGAAAAGATTGCTAAAAAAACAGGTCTTTTAATTGCAACAGAAATTATGATACCTCATATCCAACTACCTTTCTTTGAACAAAAAGAAATGTTGAAAGGGAATTTTTTACCATGGAATCCTGCTGTTAATCAACTTGGCTGGCAACTATATGAGATGAATGAATTTGCAAAAAGAAATAACTGGAATATTGGAATTAAACATGGAAAATTTTTGGGGAAAGACCCATTAGATGTTGCAAATCATTCTGATTATAAAGGAGAAACGGCGCTAGAAAAGGTCTTACTTGGCTTAACCGCATATGTTTCAGGTTATCCACAAGATCTTGTTATTATTCATAGAGGTGTCGATGTCCCAAGAAATCATGATTATCGTAATGCAATTGCTCATGAAATAATGAAACGGATAAAACAAAAAGCACCAAATGCAAAAATGTATTTCGACCCAACACATACAATAGGTCCAAAAATGAGACATACAATTGTCACTGAAACAATTGCAGCAATGAAATTACAAGTCGGAGGAGATTTTCTTTATGAAGGACTTCTGATAGAAGCTGGGACTTCACCCACGGACACAGACGAGCATGTAACAAT
>JBEPUU010000190.1:0-2351 GCA_041691355.1 bacterium
AGATGTGTATAATAGACAGGTCTGTAATTGAAACAAAATCACGTTTTTTCATATCTACACTATTATATATATAATTCAAGGTTCTGCAATGGCTATGGCGTAGCTACATTACAATTTTCCCAAAATTTGGCTTTACTAACACATTTCCATCTTCAAACACTTTGGTCCCTCGGATAACAACGCGTTTTACTCTCCCTTTCACCTTCCATCCATTGAATGGTGACCATTTGCATTTAGTATAGAGTTTGTCATTTTGTATCACCCATTCTTCATTTTCATCAACTTCAATATGTGTGTCAGGTTGATCCGGAATATGAAAGATTTCCTTCACTCTTATATAACATTTATCAATAATTTCTTCTTTTGTTATTTTTCCATCATTCATTGCCGTCAGCAAAAGTGGCAATGTTGTCTCAAGTCCAGGTACACCAAAGGGCGGATGCTCTGAGTCTTTCTCATCCTTTGTATGTGGTGCATGATCGGACTCGATAACATCAATATACTGTAAATTTTTCCACAGAAACTCTTGATCACGTTTTGTTTTTAATGAGGGTTTCATGAGCGCGTAGGGTCCCAATTTCTCTTGATCATCTTCGGTCAAAAATAAGTGATGTGGAGTTACACCGCATGTAATCGAAAATCCTTGATTTCTAAATTCTATAATTTTCGAAAGTTCCTTCTCAGATGAAACATGACAGATATGTGCTTGATGTTTGGTTTCATGGACGACTTTGATTGCTTCCTCAAGGCTATCCTCTTCTGCATGAAGAAGAATTGGTAATTTGGTAGTCCACTTTTGACAGACTTTTCTAAATGTTTCATGATCAATAATAAGATTACCTGTTGAATGACTCAAAAAAACTTTTAAACCAATGCTTATTACTTCAACTTTTTGAAACTCTTCAAGATTGTTCCCATCTGTTCCGAAGAAAAAGCCTATATCACAAATCATTTCTCTTTTTGCGATGCGTTGCTTCTCAAACATTAATTTATAGCTAAGAGTTGGAGTAAACGGATTGTTTGGCATGTCCAAAATAGTTGTAAATCCCCCAGAGACAGCTGCACATGTCGCAGTATAAAAATCCTCTTTATAATCATCGGTTGTAAGCCCCCTTGGATGTGTATGTGGATCAATTAGTCCAGGGAAAGTAATCATAAATAGTCGCTCCAAGGTTTTATTTCAAGTTTTTCAAGTCCTTTATTAACAAGTGCATCGATTAGAAGTTCTGCTTTTTTGAGTTTGGTCATAATTAAAATATTACTATCAGATGCTGCACGTCTCATCTCAAACGAATCTGCAACATCTTTTCGTAGGCTCATATCAACAATATTGATAACTAAATCTATCTTATTCGTATGGAAATAGTCAATAACATTGGGAGATTTCTTTTCATAAATTTTATAGAGTTTTTTTGTCTTAATTCCATTCTCTGCGAGGAATTTTGCTGTCTTTTCTGTTGCGTAAAGTGGTAAGTTTAACTTCACTAATTTTTTACAACTTGCAAGAAAATCTCTTTTTTTATTGTCGCCACCAAGACTTATGAAAATTCCTTTTGTAGGGATTTTTCCACCTGTTGCCAATATACCTTTGAGATATGCTTCTTCCAAATCTTTCCCAAAACATGCGACCTCACCTGTTGAGGCCATTTCAACACCCAGTTGTGGGTGTGAGCCGATAAGCCTCGCGAAGGAAAATTGTGCAACTTTTACGGCTGTGTATGAAAGCTTGGGCATAGGAGTTTCAGCAACATTTTTTTCAAACAATGCTTTAACAAACAGTTCGATGAGATTGATCCCGGTTACTTTGGCAATGAATGGAAATGTTCTGGATGCTCTGAGATTGGTTTCAATAATATAGATGTTTCCCTCTTTCAGAAGAAATTGAATATTGAAGGGACCTGTGATATGCAGTTCTTTGGCAATATCTTTACCTATTGTAAGCATTTTGGTTTGAATTTCTTGTGGTACTGTATTTGCAGGAAGTGCAATTGTTGCGTCTCCTGAATGAACACCTGCATATTCAATATGTTCGGAGATAATTCCAGCTTTGACTATCCCCTTTTGTGCGACTGCATCGAGCTCTATTTCTTTTGCTTGCTGAAAGAATTTTGAAATCGTCACTGGATATTCGTTTGAAATTTTGGTCGCTTCTTCGAGATATTTTTCAAGATCATTTTTGTTATAACAGACATTCATAGCACTTCCTGAGAGAACGTATGATGGACGAATAACAACTGGGAAGCCTATCCTTTCAACAAATGTTTCCAAGGACGTGAGCGTACTAAATGCTTGCCATGCAGTCTGTTGAATTTTCAGTCTATCAAGAAGGGTGTAAAATTTATTCCTGTCCT
>JBEPUU010000191.1:0-2276 GCA_041691355.1 bacterium
AAGAGACAGCAACAGCAGTATATAACGAAGCTAATGTCAAAATCGCCGGCCATCACTCAGGTATTATGACAGGACCAGACGGCGCCACACACCAAGCAACAGAAGACATCGCAATCACACGTTGCTGGCCAAACATGCATGTCTATGTCCCCTGCGATAGTATTGAAGCAAGAAAAGCAACAATTGCTTCAGTAAATATTTCAACACCTGTATATCTGCGCTATACAAGAGACAAAACTCCAATCATCACAACCGAGGGAACTCCTTTTAAAGTAGGCAAACTGCAAACGTTTTGGGTAAATGAAGATCCAAAAGTAACAATTTTTGCAACAGGCTATATGCTGTATTACGCGCTTGTTGCAGCAAAAGAACTCGAAGAAGAAAAAATCCAAGTTCTCGTCGTCAATGCAGCAACAATCAAACCGCTTGATGAAGAAGCCGTACTTGAATCAACAAGACATTCACAAGCAGTTGTTACAGTCGAAGACCACCAGGTTGAGGGTGGCATGGGCAGTGCAATTGCAGAACTACTTGCAAAGACAATGCCACTTCCGATAGAATTTATAGGCCTGCAAAATACATTCGCAGAATCCGGTACACCCAAAGAACTTATGGAAAAATATGGGATGGGTGTAAAAGATATTAAACAAGCGGTAAAAAAAGTTATACGTAGAAAACAATAATTGTCCATTTATCATTTACCATCTGCCATTAATTTCAATTGAAAATAACGAAATAAATGGAAAATGGCATTTGGAAGATGGAAAATTTCTTATAATATGAATCCTGCCTTACTCGAAGAATTAAAATCACTCATCAAAGGAGATGTCGCGACAGACGAAGAAACGTTAATGAAACATAGTCACGACGCAAGTCTTTTTGAGGTCAAACCTCAAGTCGTCGTCTTTCCCAAAGATGCCTCAGATGTCCAAGCGCTTATTCACTTTGTCACCAAACACAAAAAAGATCACCCTCACCTTTCACTCACAGGCCGATCTGCGGGAACTGATATGGGTGGAGGCTCGATCAATGATTCAATCATCATTGATTTCCAGAAGTATTTCACCAAAATTGGCGAGATAAAAAATAACATCGGTACAGCCGAGCCGGGAGTCTTTTATAGAGATTTTGAGAAACAAACCCTTCTGCAAGATCTTATTTTTGCTTCCTATCCTGCATCTCGAGAACTGTGCGCGATTGGCGGAATTGTGAACAACAATTCAGGCGGAGAAAAATCTCTCATGTATGGTAAAACAGAAAACTTCGTTAAACGAACCAAAGTCGTTCTTTCAGATGGCAATGTCTATGAATTTAAAGCACTGAAACGCCATGAACTTCGCGAAAAAATGGCCAAAGATGATTTTGAAAGCAAATTGTATCAAAAAATGTATAAATTAGTCTCAAAAAATCATGACATGCTTCAGAAAGCCAAACCTCAAGTCTCCAAAAATTCAGCAGGATATTTCCTTTGGAATATCTGGGATAAGGAAAAAGATATTTTTGATATGAATAAATTGTGGGTAGGCGCGCAAGGAACACTGGGAATGCTTCTTGAAGCAGATTTGGAGCTTGTTCCGGTACACAAACACCGCGAAATGGAAATTATTTTTCTTCACGATCTCTCCCATCTTGGTGAGATTATTGACACAGTTCTTCCACTCAAGCCTGAGAGTTTTGAAAGTTATGATGATAATACACTCAAACTCGCACTTCGATTCTTCCCAGAATTTGCCAAACAATTAGGCCCAATGGGACTTATTCAATCAGGACTCGCATTTGCACCGGCATTTATGCAAATGTTTGTCGGTAAATTGCCGAAATTAATCTTGCAAATCGATTTTACTGGCAATGATCCTGAAGAACTCAAACAAAAAATCGCAATTCTTCGCGAAAAATTAAAACCACTTCATCCACAGACCAAAATCGCAATTGAAGACCAAGAAAAGAGATATTGGCTCGTTAGACGTGAGAGTTTCAATTTGTTGAGAAACAAAATTCGAGATAAGCACACAGCACCTTTTATCGATGACTTTGTTATCAACCCTCATGATATCGGTGAAGTATTGCCACAGATTATCGATGTTGTCAAAAAACATCCTGAATTTATTTATACTGTTGCTGGTCATATCGGAGATGGCAACTTTCATATCATCCCTCTCGTTGATATCACAAATCCAGAAGTTCGCAAGGCAATCCCTGAGATATCCGATGAAGTCTATAAAATTATCTCTCAACACGGAGGCTCAATTACAGGCGAACATAATGACGGTTTGATC
>JBEPUU010000192.1:0-2267 GCA_041691355.1 bacterium
GGGATGCTTTTTTGTTATCTACGATTCTTGTACATTGCAGAAAGGATTGGACACCATTTTTAAATATAAGCTTGGTTCCAACTTTTTTCGGAAATCTCCTCTCCACACCAAACTTTTCAATGGAAAAAAGTTCCTATTGCATTCATCCTCACTATATGGACATATGGCGCCAGTTTTATTTTTGTATTGTTGCATACTGATGGTGGAGATATACGTTCAGATCCAATGGTACAGTTGAATTTCTGGTTTCATAGTTGGTATTGGTCGCCGCTTTACCCCATTGTTCAACATATTCCTAACTATCAATCAAATACCTTTTGGCAATCTAATATTTTCTATTTTTATATGTATCCCGTCGTGAGATTTTCCATCAGATATCTTGTCGCTTGCACAATAATCTTTTTTGTAAATAAACTATCAAAAAAATATTCCACTGCGCAGATCTGAGTATTACTTCTTAGTTCGTTTTTTAAGCCAATGTAAAATTATTTCTGAAAGCTTTGGTTCTGTTGGATTTTTTATTTCTTCCTTATATTTTGAAATAGTCGCCTCACCTTTTTCAATTCTTAGCATGTGAGTCATGCCTTCAATACGATGATGCTCAAATGGAGCCTTTACCAGATGTGCCATTTTCTCAAGATCCGCCGGATCTACCTGAATATCCTTGGAACCTGTTATCGCCAGAACAGGTACAGTGATTCGCGACAAATCCTCAGCCGGATTATATGCCATGAATTCACGTAGCCATTTGGCATTTATTTTCATTAAAAACTGGTGGCGGAACCACACTTTTTTGGACTTTTTAATTTTATCAATTTGTTTTTGTTGAGCTTTAGCAACATCTATGTGGAGTATTTTGATAAGTAAGCCATTTAGCCCTGTTACTCCCTTGGAGACTTGTAATGCTTGCCATTTTAATACGCCTTCTCCTGACTGTGCACTTCCAGCAACTAAAATCACTCCTGCTATTTCGGCCCCATTACCCGCAAGTTGCGTCGAGATAAATGCGCCTTCGCTGTGACCGAGAAGAAAAATGCTTTTGGGTTGAATATCTTCCTGCTGTTTCAAATACTCCAGCGCCGCCTGTGCGTCATTGACACGATCCTCAAATCCTGTGGCCCAGTAGTCGCCCTCACTTTGCCCAACTCCCCTCTTATCGTATCTAAGAGATGCTATACCGTTTTGGGCAAGATAATGGGAGATATCATAAAAAGAATTAAGATGTATGTTCTTATGATTTTCATTTCGGTCTAACTGCCCGGAACCAGTTATCAATAATACTACGGGAAATGGGCCTTTTGTATCTGGAAAAACAATCGTACCAGACAGCTCTATGTCACCTGACTTGAATCGAATTTCCTGTTCCTGAATTTCTTTGGATGATTGCATACCTTTTCAAATCTTTAAGGGCTAACTTCTTGTGAGACAGTTGTTTGTTGCTCGATAAATTGTGGTGCATTAAGAACCATATCAAGCCGTTGAATAAAAGAAGCAGTCGGATTAGTGGCATTATTAGCACATAAATCACGATTGTTCTGGAATGCCCCACCTCCTCCAGTTGCATCAACCACAACAGAGCCGGCCACATTGAGCCTCAGGTCATTACAGTTCCCTTGAGAGTTAACAGTAAATGATTGCCCAGCTACATACCATCCATCAAGATTTGAGTTCGTACTGTTTACAGCAGATCCCACAGTTGGGGCAACAATAATATTGCCTGATGCGGAAAAAAGTACAGTTGAACCAATTGGAATAGACATATTCCCTTGAAGTGTTAGATTACCGTTAATAAGTAAGACATAATTCTGATTGGCGGGAAATGTAAAAGCATTAAGAGTAACATTTCCACTTGCTCTATAGACACCATGAGAAAGTGTTGAAGGAAGAGTACAATTGGTGAGACTACATAGTGTTGATAAATCTGTCACAGGAAGATTTGCGTTTTGTGCTTTTGTCATAAGAGACGTATATGAAGTCGAAAGAGGAGTTGACACAGAAGAAACTTCTGGATATGCAGCGCCCCCAGCAATTTGACCAGTAGATGATACTTGTCCTTGTCCAAAGTTAGGATCTGTACCGCCGGTAAATGCAAGCCCAGGAGTAGTCGAACACGACGCATTTGACGCAAGTGCAACAGCACCTGCGGGAAGAAGGTCATTAATACCATCTTCTTTTACATCAGCACATGTAATCTGCCACCATGGACGAGAATTGATAATACCGAAATTTAAGTTGGTAATATTCCCCGCTGTACACAGTGCGCCTGG
>JBEPUU010000193.1:0-2247 GCA_041691355.1 bacterium
ATCCCAATGAGTACGGGACAAAGGGAAATGAATGGAAAAAATATAAAAAAGCAAACAAGGATGATGCTTATTCAAAATCAAAAAATGCTTATGAAAAAAATGTTCCTCCTCCACCAGTATATGTCACAACATCAGAACGTAATAAAGTAAGAACTAACGCATACGCAGAAAAAATGGAGAAAAAATCCGGTGGAGCATTTGCAACACAAGATTACAGAAACTCGAAAAATGACATAGTAGTTCGAAAAGGAGAACTTCTTAGAAATCCTTATGCTACAGAAGATTTAACCGGAATAAAAGATGGTAAAACTTATACAAAAGGTACAAAAATAGCAAAAAAAGATGCGTGGCAATTGGGGGCAGAATTAGGAGAAGGAGCAGCAAAAGGTGTTGCTATCGGTGGACTTGTTGGTACAGCAATATTGCCTGGAATAGGAACTGGGGTTGGAGCAGCTATTGGAGGAGGTTTGGCTATGGTTAAACAAGGCTTAAATTACAGCGGTACTACAAACAAAAAAATTGGGGGTGCTTTTCGAACTGAACCAAAGAAGAAAGATAAAATTATTGACGACCTTCTTAAAGAAGTTAAAAAAGATGCTGACGATGCAAATCCTCCGGAAACGCCTACTGATTCTACAAATCAAACAGGTGGGAACGCTAGTAGCAATGCAACAGCCGCTGCTGGCGACGATGGAGCACGAACATAATGTTACACTATAAATAATTATGGATCCTGAATTAAAAAACGATAGACAAGAAATGTTCGATCAATTGCCTCAAGACATAAAGGAGGTAATTTTTGCTGACGATTACCAACGTATTCTAGATGGGGTGGCAAAAAAATATAACTTATCACCAACACAAAAAAGTAAGCTGGAGTTTGAAACAACAATGGTATTACTGGGAGTGAATAACAGATCCTATTTTCCCTTCAATCTTGAAACAGAACTTAACATAGATGAGGATACTGCGCAGTCTATCAGTAGCAGCATTACCGATACAGTATTCGCTGAAGTATGGCGTTCATTGGATGAAATGGATGAGAAAGAGGTTGGTACAGATGAAGAACTAAATGCCAAAATTGACTATGAGGAGAAAAAAATGGAATCCGAACCTCTTGTTGCATCAGAAGAAACAGAAATGCCTTCTATTGCTGCTGTTAGTCCTTTAGCAACCCTCGCTGACCGTCTCAAAAAAGCTTCCATCGCCACACCGGTAACCAAAGAGAAGGATAATGGTGTCGATCGTGCGTCAAAATCTTCAGATGCTATTGACCCGTACCATGAATCAATAGACAATGAGTAGGTAATGCAATTCAAAGTTCCACAATTTATCGACATGGAAGACAAAGTGTTCGGCCCGCTGACATTCAAGCAGTTCGCGTATTTGGCGGGGGGAGCGGGCTTCGCGTATTTGACATTTCGTTTGTTGCCGATTGTCATTTCAATTTTTGTCGGACCGGCCATTGTTGCTTTTGTCGTCGCATTGGCATTTTTGAAATACAACGATAAGCCTTTTATTCATGTCGTGGAATCATTTATCAAGTTTTACAGCCGCTCACGTCTTTATTTGTGGCACAAGCAGGAGAAGATTGCCGTACCGATGAAACCGTCGCCGTCATTTCAAAATGATCGTGGTACACTAACTGAGAGTAAGCTCAACACTTTGTCGTGGAGCTTGGACATCATTGATCCAAAAAATAAACAATCATCGTAACATATGGCAACCATCGGCACTCCCGCACAACAATTCATTCCGGTTCAAGAAGTACGCGATGGCATCGTGGTTTTGAAGGACGGCACGTTGTGCACTGTAGTGCTGGTGTCTTCCATCAACCTCAGTCTGAAGTCATACGACGAACAAAAAGCTGTATTGGAACAGTTTCAAAACTTTTTAAATACCATTGATTTTCCCATTCAAATCGTCATCCAATCCCGCAAGTACGACATTCGTCCTTATATTTTAACGCTTGAAAACCGCCTGAAAGACCAGACCGAGCAGCTGCTCCAAGTACAGACCCGCGAATATATCCAGTTCATCCAAACCTTTACCGAGCAGGTGAATATTATGAGAAAGTCTTTCTTCGTCGTTATTCCTTATATTCCGCCGGTCATATCCCAAAAGGGCGGCATAGGAAAAGTCTTTTCTTTTTTCAAAAAAACCCCAACCGCCGAAACAGTCAGTGATTTCGAGGAAGAACGCACTCAGTTGGAAGAACGAGTCAGTGTCGTGGACCAAGGATTATCA
>JBEPUU010000194.1:0-2245 GCA_041691355.1 bacterium
TGTGCGAGTTGCTTTCGTGCATCTTCTGTCAAAAATGGTGGGAGATTTTCCGGTATGAGGACGAGTGGTTCTGTAAAAAAATCTTCAATATCAATATCTGCTGATTTGATAAATTTAAGTATTTGCGATTTAAAAGAATCCTCTTTTAATTTTTGGTATGTAAAATTCATGTATGATTGTTGGTTCAGTCCGGAAAGTACGTTTACTTGATTAAACCAATTAATAACTTTTTTGGATGTCTCACCATTAAATTGTGCAATCACAGAAAGAAATAAAGCATTTTGTCTTGTTCTAAATGTTAAATCTGTTTTACCTTCTGGGAATTTCAATTTATTAATAGAGAAACTAGAACCTTCTCTTGTAAAAAGCTTTGTTTCTTTGCCTTTTGGATAACTAAATAGCCACTCTGAATAGATTTTTTCAGTACTTGCTTCGAAGCCATATCTATATCTAATGCCATCGTGTATAAAAACCATTTCAAAATGGCTTGGCTTGTGTTCCGAAATGGTACTTAATTTAAATGGCTCTACTAGTATGCGTGTAGTGACTTGAGCATTGAATGAATTCAATATGAAATTATGCATGAATGCAAAAGCATTAAATAAATTACTTTTTCCACTAGCATTTGCTCCGTAGAGCGATGAAGATTTCAGCAGTAACAGATTATCAGCAGCTTTAAATGTATTATTTTCATGTTCTTTTACATTTGATGCCTCAAGTGTCAACGTAAATTTATCTTTGAACGACCTAAAGTTACCGACTGTAAACTGTATTAACATGAAGAAAGCATACATTATTTGAATAATAAAGTCAATATTTGTGAAATATCGTCAAAAAAGGGATCTATTATGCATTTTATTTAAGTTTTACCGCTTCTTAAGCTAAAATTACCCTTATAGAGCAACTCATATCTATAAAATTGTTCCTAAAAAAGTGTATATACTCGATAAAACTCCAGGAAAAAAAGATACTCGCCTTGAAGTCTCATTGTAATTTCTCACCACAGCTCATATACTAGATGTATAGCCACTTTGTGTGTGGTTATGTTGTTATGAATTACGCTATTCTGCCAGTCGTGTTTTTTAAATTTTGGTTCCTTGATAGTCCAATTGCGCTTTTCAAATTTTTCGTCTCACTTAATGCTTCCTTCTTGCAACTTTTTTCACTGCCGCTTCTTCTCAAGACGTTTTTCAAACCTCTCAAAAATGAATATCGTCCGGGTCTTGTGCGATTTTCAATTGCCATTGGAATCTTTGTCAAATCAATTTTTATCATTACCGATGTGGCAATTTTATTTCTATTACTGTTTGTTGAAATTAGTATTTTTGTTGCATATATCTTTTTTCCGATTGCAACGATTTCGTTATTATTTCTGTAAATATGTTTGTATACGTAAAGTTCTATCATTTTTATCGAACAGCGCTTCTTCGCAGTATTCGCTTGATTGCGTATGTGCTTCTTTTTGCGCTTATTCTTTTTCAAATAAGTCATGACAGTTCACCAAAATTTGCTGTATTTTTATTCAATATTCTCGTCATGTTCGAGGTATTTTTTCATTATAAAATTAGCAGAATTACTCCTACTGTACTTGTCTCAAAAAATAAAAAAGAAACGATGTATGATTCGTTTACAATGCAGGCTCTGTATGGATTTGTAACAGAGAACGATACGGCAGGTGTAATTAAGCAACTTGTTACATACCCTCAGGTCAAACTTATAATGGAAAAGGCCAATATTACGCATAAAGAACTGATATTTAGCGATATCTCAAAAGATATTCTTGCAGATAGTGCTTTTGAAACTGCGAAGACATTCAAAGGAAAATTTGTGACCACGCTTGATGTTTTTATTGCATATCTCTTCCTCATTGAGAAAGACACAAAATTATTTTTTGCCAAACAGCTCAAAACAGCAGATATCTACAATATTATGTATTGGGTCAGAATGACAATGCCCGAGGAAGAAAATCCCAAACCCTGGAGAGTTCATTTTTCAGGTGAAGGAGTCGGTGAACAACTTGTTTCTGGCTGGACGCCTGAAACCAAGAAATATACTGCACAATTTACGAACTTCGCTCTTCGTAACGAACCACTTATCGGTGGCCGCGAAAAAGAATTTGGAATACTACTTGAGGCACTGACTAAAGTTGAGAATAACAATGTGCTGTTGATCGGAGATATCGGTGCAGGGAAAGAAAATTTGGTTAAGGCGCTTGCGTACTATAGTTTTGAAGGCAATTTGGGTG
>JBEPUU010000195.1:0-2244 GCA_041691355.1 bacterium
TTCTATACCAATTCAAAAACCTTTGATCAAATGAAAGCTTCCGGGATGCTGAAACTAATTTACCCGAGAAATTTGCTGGATAGTTTGGGATTGTATTATGTAACGTTCCAATTCCTGTCGGAACAGGATGATGTTATAAGATTGGGAAATGATGCAGTACATAAAGGCAATTATTTGTTATTTGACAGTTATGTTTTTTCGCAAATGAAAGTTGGATATGATAGTATCAACAAGTCACATACAATTGTTAATCCACCATCAGGGCACCCTGCATTGCTTACAACAGATTATAAAACAGTGAATGCAGTGGCATTGAATTATTATTATCTAGGCGCTTCTGAAAAATTCGATTGCATTGCTGCGGAACGGCAGAAACAACTTGCTGTAAGGCTTATTGCATTAATCAAAAAAGAATATAACCTGGAATAATATGAGTGACGATCCATATATACCTGGAGAAAATTTTGAAGTTGAAAACAACAAATCAGACAACCAAAATGTAGAAATAAAAAATATGGAAATACATCATCACCCAACTGTTGAAAAGAAAAATTTCAAAGAATATTTTTTGGAATTCTTAATGATATTTCTCGCTGTAACGCTTGGCTTTTTTGCAGAAAGCTATCGTGAACATCTGGTAGAGAAATCTAAGGAAAAAGAGTATATGAAAGAGATTGTAGAGAACTTGAAATACGATACTATACGATGTCGTGTAAATGCAGAAAATAATGTGCTATTGTTTGCAGGAATGGATTCTTTGCGAAATGAATTAAAACAAGCTATCAAAGGAAACATTAACGCAAACGCGCTATATTACTTCTCATTTCAATACACAGGGAAATTCAACCAAGCTGTTTTTAATACCTCTACCATTACTGAACTTAAAAATTCAGGCTCTTTGCGATTGATAGAAAATAAAAAAATAGTAGATGAAATTGCAGACTATTATGAAAGAAAAATTATAGCAACCCAGCATTTTTTGCCAGATTCAAAAGATGTTGTTACAATAAGCGAAGAATTTTTTAGTCTCATCGGCCTGGATGATTACATTCAATCTTATGACAGCATATCGTCGCAGACCTATGAAAGTAATTATAATTATCAGAAACTATTGCAACACCTTCCTGCGCTGCATTTGAAAACAACCAACCCGACAGAATTTGAAAGATTTTATACAAAGGCAAGCGAGTATGAAATAGTTTTAAAAAACTATAACTTCTGGTTGCAATACACCAGGAATGCAGCAGTAAAATTAATAGCCGATATTCAAAAAGCATATCATTTAGAAGATGAGTGAAGAAGAAAAATAAATACGAAGGCAGAAGAAATTCTACTATCCACAGAAGAAAATAAAATTTTTGATCAACCAAAAACAGAACAAATGGAAGTACATCATCACCCACACGTAGAAAAGAAAAATTTCAAAGAATATTTTTTGGAATTCTTAATGATATTTTTAGCAGTAACAATGGGCTTTTTTGCAGAGAATGTACGCGAGCATATAAGCGACCGTGCCAAGGAAAGAGAATATATTACTTCTTTTATTGAAGATTTGAAAAATGATACTGCCACACTTCATCAGGAAATACCAAAGATGAAACAAAGTATTAAAGGTTTAGATACACTAATTAATCAAACATATTTATACATAAAGGGTAACGCCGATACACGGCTGATGTATTACACTTATCATCACGATTGCAGAGGTGTGTTCAATCTTCAATTATCACAGCGTACCATCAATCAATTAAAAAACTCAGGCAATATGCGGTTGATTCAAGATGAAAAAGCTGCTAATATTATTTCATCGATGGAAGTAGGATTTGAATCTTTACGCGAAAGTACCCGGTTTTATTTAACCAGGCAAGAAGATGCCGCTGCTTTCGGATTGAAGATTTTTGATTTCGAGGAATATAAAAAAGCAAACACAAAAAAAGATGGAACTTTAAGCACTAACGATGAAGGCTTTCTGGCGTTAACTTACCAACCTCCCTTGAACAACACTGATACCGCTTATTTGAAAGAGTTTTCAGCGCGGGTTGGGTATTTCAGAAATGCTTTTGATGTATATGTAAGTAAGCTTGATCTCGCCATTCCTGAAGTTGAAGCATCAATTGCTTACCTGAAAAAAAATTACCATTTATAAAATAAAAAAAAGGTTATCGCCAGAACGAATGAAAGAACCAATAATTTTAAAATAATAAAATGGAAGTACATCATCACCCACACGTAGCAAAGAAAAAT
>JBEPUU010000196.1:0-2224 GCA_041691355.1 bacterium
CATATACACTTCAACAACAGCTTTCTTCTGCATTAAATACCTATCGTTTGACACGTGATACATTTGATCAATCACAAGCTAATTCTCAAGATAATACATTACAAAATCAACAACGAACGCTCTTAGCAAGTCCAACAAACCAAAATAATGCAATTAACGACGCCGTCAAGAGAATCGTTGACCAGAATCAAGCAAGCTTAGATAATTCGGTTATTAATGTTCAGATTGCAAATTATGCTTTGCAACTTTCAACACTTTCTGCACCCATTTCAGGTGTAGTAACCCACGAAGATGTATCTGTTGCAGGGCAGAATGTTACACCGACGACAACTTTTTCAGTTGCAGATCCATCAACAAAAGTATTTCGAGCAAATATACCAGTAAGTGATATTGATTATATTTCGACTGGTATGAATGCCAGTGTCGTATTGGATGGAGTCCAAAATAAAATTAATGGAACCATCACAAACATCTATCCCTCAAAAGTTACCCTGTCCGATGGCGAAGCCGTATATCAAGTAGATATTCAAAGTGATGATATAAAAAGCATGGGCAAACTCGATCAAGGAGGATCGGTAGTTATTATGACCAATGCTCAAAATGTTATTCTTATTCCTGCATGGACAGTGCTTTCAGGCAAATATGTTTGGATTAATAACAATGGTGCACCTGAGCTTAGGACAGTTACTGTTGGTAAAGTACATGGAAATGATATCGAAATAACAAGCGGACTTTCAAAAAAAGATCGAGTTATTACTAATCCAAAAGTAATTCCTGCTAAAAATTATCCAATATTATGAAAAAAACTATAGCACGATTTAAAGATAGACAATTTCTTAAACGATTTGGGGTTGTAATCGTTATCCTCCTTCTTATTGGAGCATTTATATTTTTTGAAAAAGTAACGAATAGGATATTTATCGATGATTCACTTGTTCAGGCACCAGTTATAACAATTTCTCCATCCGGAAGTGGGCAAGTGCAAGAGATTGATGTAACTGAAGGACAAAAAGTCCAAAAAGGCGACACATTAGCAGTCGTAGGATCACAAACAATTCACGCAAATACTGACGGACTTATTGTTTCAGCACCCAACATCGAAGGATCATCGGTAACTCCCCAAACTCAGTTAATCCAAATGATTCAGCCTGTAGATTTGAGAATTGCAGGCACACTTGATGAAAATAAAGGATTAAATACTATCCAAACTGGTCAGGTTGCGTCTTTCACAGTTGATGCATATCCAGGCAAAACATACTGGGGATATATTGATGAAATTGCACCTACAGCCAAAACATCACAATTATCTTTCTCTATTTCAAGTGAACGACCAACACAGCAATTTGTCGTCTATGTAAAATATAATTCTTCAAAATATCCAGAAATAAAGAATGGAATGTCTGCCAAAATGACTGTGTACACAAAAATGCCTTAGTCATTTGATCTTTACTTCACTATGGCTAAAAAACACAAAGAAACACAGTTAAAAAATGCTAAAAATCCACCTGCAACAGTAGAAGATGTTCCACAACCAAAAAAGGGCTTTAACAGAGAACAGTGGGCAATCCTGGGAACACTTATGATTTCGTCCTTTTTAGGAAGACTTGATGGTTCAATTGTAAGTCTCGCAACTCCTAAAATTATTACTGATTTTAGTATTACAGTAACTGAAGCAAGTTATATCACAACAGCATATGTTCTTGGAAATGCTGTTTTTGTGCCTGTTTTTGGTAAATTAGGTGACTTGATCGGAAGAAAACCTTTATATCTTTTTGGGATAATCGGTTTTGTTGTCTCTTCAGCGCTTGCTGGTCTTTCATGGAATCTTTCATCAATGCTTGTATTTCGTGTTATTCAAGCAGTTACTGTTTCAATCGATTATCCGATAGCTCTTTCAATCATTGCCTATGAATTTACTGATCGTCGTCAACGACTGCAAGCCCAGGGAATTTGGTCGAGTATTTTTGCGGCCGCGATTGTTTTTGGTCCGCTTCTTGGAGGTCCTCTTACTGATCTTTTTGGTTGGAGGTCTGTTTTTTATGTCAATATTCCACTCGGAGCAATTGGTGCATTTATGGCAATACGATTCATAAAAGAGCCTGTCGCTCAAATTAAAGGACTCAAACATTTTGATTGGCTCGGTTCAATAGTTCTGGGAATTAGTCTTGCAACAACTGTATTGGTACTGGATAAAGGTCAGGCGTGAGGTTGGACAAGCGCATAT
>JBEPUU010000197.1:0-2179 GCA_041691355.1 bacterium
AATTTATTCTCTATGAATGACTCTCTTTAGGTTCTGAGAGGACATTCCACATAAAATCAAATAATTCTTTAAAATTATTGTAAAAATCTGAGCTATGTAAAACGACACTTGTTTTTCCACCTCTGTAGTTAATAATTGCAACTTTTCCATCATAAATTAAGATATCTTCTGAACTTAACTTTAAATGTTTTGGCGTAAATTTATATAAATATCTATCAGTTATTGACTCTACTCGTTCTGCATCTTTTGTCGTTGAATCCGAGTCATAAATAATTTCCCAAACTCTAAGTTTTTCATTTTTTCTAAATGCATCCTCAAAAATTGGTAAATTATCAGGAAAAAGTGTTTCTTCGTCTTTTAGCCTTACATAAGCGCGAACTTCACTAGCCTGTAATGCCTCCTCATAAATCTTTCTTGCATTAATGATTCCCTTATAAAAGCTAATCTCAGCATTTTTTGTATTATTTTCTTCTGGGACAATATTTGTGAGCATTTTTATAATATCAGGGAAGTCTTGTTGCACTGCTTTTGCAGATACAATTTTTGCTTCTACAAGAGTTTTCAAATTTTCCGGTTCGTTCGCAGCAACAAGCTTTTTGGATCCTTTCACCAGCTTCATGATGAGCCCTTTGTCGATTAATTGATCAATGTAGAAATACGCAGTTGTCCGTTTGATCTCAATTGTCTGTGCAAGATCACGGACACTTGTCGCTCCTGTTTGCAGGAGAGTAAGGTAGAGTTTGGCCTCAACATCTGAAAGATCTAGTTGTTTAAGGTAGTCAACAATTTTATCCATAGATTAATTAGTCATTATAGCATAGGTTCAGAGTCGGCACCTGACATTATTTTTGTAAGAGTATATTCTTATATTTCAAAATCTTTTACTATTTTCCCAGCGTCGTAATAAGATTCTTGTGGTTCAATTTTTTCTCCAGTTTGTTTTAAATTTTTTTCAAGTGCGATATAAGCATAGTGCCTGTTTTGAAGACTAAACCATATAATTTCTGCAGTTGGGGTAGAATATCCTGGATTCCCTTGAAACATGACATTTGCTATTCCGGATAGTCTAGATTTGGACAAGTTATTGTTCATTTTTTAATTGGGATTTAGGTATAAATTCCCACTGAATATATAGTCTTCAATTGCCCCATATGAAATCCAGGTTCTATTTTCCTTTTTATCTTTAAGAGTATAACTATCTCACCCCTGTAAACGATTGAATATATTTTTTTAGTTTATAATAATCAATACAATAATTTTATAAGCGTTTCTTTCTATTATTACTTTTTGATCTAGTTTTAGTTTATTCATATAAATTTAAGGATCAAAAACCAAATGTATTTTGGGTAGTTCTATAAATGGATGGAACGTCCTTCGCAAAAAAGTGTATGGTCTATTGGATTCGTTGCCTCCTACATTTATCAGTTGATATCCTTCATTATATTTTTCTTTCAAGGTATGGAAGATTCCCCAAATACTGACAATATAACTTCGTGTATCTGCAGTTCTCTTAGAAGTGTTAACTTTCATACCATTTTTGAAAATTGAAGCAACTAATGTAGTGGTTGTTGCATTAATATCAGAAGTTGCTGTAAATCCAACTATTTCACCGGTTTCATTATCTGTTATGACATATTTATTTATAGCAGCCATTGGATACATAGCATGGCTTACATAATACATACCATTTTCCTGAATACCATTTAGATATCTGTCTTTTAAAGTAAAGAGCTCCAGAACGTCTTTTTTGTCAGTACTTTTATATTTTCTGAAGGTAAGATATGGTTTTTTGTTGAGTGCTTTTCGCAAAGGATGGTATATTTTCCCTTTAGCTTCTATTACTTGCTTTAAATCTATAATGCCTTGTGGATAGGTTTGATCATCAAGCTTATATTGTGCATTCCAGTATTCATTCTTTCTATATTGGCGAAAGTCATAGCGGGTGAACTGTGCTATTTCGTCAGGGTTAATGTTTTTTAATATCGTTTTTGAGGATTTGAGTGCCCTTTGTACTTTTCCTAATACACTTGCAAGATATTTAGGTTCTGCAAAAAAATTGGGAACTACGAGCGTTGGATCATTATCAGATTTCCTTCCAAAAAAAATTAGTGAACCAGTTTTGGGGTCATACCATTTGAATCCTCCGTATCTTGTAGCTTGTATTATATATCCCCAGGAA
>JBEPUU010000198.1:0-2170 GCA_041691355.1 bacterium
CAATAATTGTTCTGCTCGATCAATAAAGTCCGGATTTTTCTTTTCATCCCATTTTACTAATTCATTTTGCTTGCCCACAAACGGAAATCTTTCAAGTGAGTCAGAGATACAACTTCGAATTGAAAAGTCTTCAATCTTTGCTTCGTTCACGGTTGGATTAATATTGAGTAATAACATATCAATAAATGTTAGTGATGCTCTGACTTCTTTTCGTATGGAAGCGATTTCGTGTTGAAGTGATTCAGCTTCTTCGTGAGAGAGATTGCTTTCTTTCGTTAATTTACTGATTTTACTGTCGAGTGTTTTTGTTGAAAGATTCAGACTCGCGAAAGGCGTACGAAGTTCGTGCGCGATACTTGCGCTGAGAAGTGTCATTCCCTCGAGACGAGTTTTTGTTTCGGCGAGTTCTTTTTCGATTTTCTTTTGTTCGGTGATGTCAAAGGAGATGCCGAGAATGCCGACGATTTCACCTTTATGCTCAAGGGGTACTTTTTTAGACAGAAAGATTGCTTCAGTTCCATCGGCAAGCGTTGAGGGTTCTTCGATGGTTTTAGAAATACCTGTTGCTATGATTTCGAGATCAACTTTTCTTAAAATATCTGCTTGATTTTTCCAAGGCATCTCATAATCCGTTTTTCCAATCATTTCTTCTCTTGAACTAAATCCTGCAGATTGCGCTTGTAATTCATTACAACCTAGAATTATTCCTTCTTTATTTTTCCAATAAACATGTCCTGGCATAAGCCCGATGATATCCTGAAGATATTCAGCCATAATTTTTTGACTGTGTTCTGTAATGTCTATTGTTACACCAAGTAAACCTATTACTTCACCATTCTTATTGAAAAGAGGTGTTTTGTTTGAGAGGCAATCGAATCTTTTTCCTTCCAGGGTAACAGCTGGTTCTTCAAGAATTCTGGTGATTCCTGTTTGCATTATTTCTTCGTTAACGCGATCTAATTCTCCAGGTTTTGCATTCGGAAAAACGTTCCATGGTAGATCTTCATTACGTTTTCCAATGATTTCGTGACGAGAGGAGAGTCCTGCAGATTTAGCTTGATTGTCATTACAGCCGAGGTAGACATTATCGCGATTCAGCCAGTAGATATGTCCCGGCAACTTAGCAAGAATGTTTTCGTAATATTCATTGAGTTCCTGAATATCTTTTGAGCCATTCTTTATTATCGAATTTTCAGACTTCTTTCCCATTATGAATCTCCTGTGATGACTCAGGTATTTTACTACGGGTTTGCGTTGGGAGTGAATAAAATTACAGGTTTAATTGCTAAGCCATTTCTAAGGTGGCGCTGTAACTACCAACTCGTCTTAGCTCATTCTTTAGGGTATCTGAGTAGATGTGCTTTAAAAAGAAGAGTGTTGGATTTTCTATGCAACACCCTAAGGATTCAGCAAGATGCTGCATTTCTATAAGTTCTTTCTCTCTTACCTCCATGATTTTCGGAACTTTTGCGCGATACTGAGGATGTTTTGACATATTACTTAAGATCACAGTGGTTAAACCAACTTTGATTATGGATTGAATAGAATCAGATTGTGTGGATCCATGAATAATTAAGCAGGAGGTTTCGAGAGAAATGCGTTGGTTGTTATGGCATAACTCAAATTCATTCTTTTTTTGAGAAAATAAGAATAGAAATGACTTGGGTGTTTCAGTCGTATTGTTTTTTTGTTTGTGAGTGACAAGTAGGATGGGTATTTGAGATGTCTGCATATGTAAGAGAATGATCTTTGTGGCTTCATAACAGGGTAAAACCCTTCGTTTGTGCGCATCATTGATTTCAAGATACCGAAGAATTTCAGCTAATTGTGATTGTCCTGGGATTTCTCTACAGATGGAACATATAAATTCACAGGATTGTTTAGCGAGCGTGAATTGAAAATTTTTGATAAATTTTCTTACAGCTGTTTGGCTGGCATCCATAGCTTTCATTAATTCTTCATATTCTATAGCAAGAGACACGCCAAATGAGACTCTTTTGCTGTATCTCATAAGTATAATGCTTTGTGTTAGATAGAGAGTGGTTTCTGTAACTTCAAAGCCTAGATGGTGTGTGTTTATGAAGTCATAAAGAGTTTCTGATTTATCCAAGGCCTTATTATATTTGCATTGTTTATTTTTAATGAGCTCAGAAAAGGATAATATTTTTTC
>JBEPUU010000199.1:0-2139 GCA_041691355.1 bacterium
TTTCATATAGACTGGGACCATTGATGTCTCCATGTGTTTTGTGATATTTCCTGTCACCGTTAGAAGTTTTTCAACATAGGGACGTGATGAAAGTGCTGCATCTTGTGCTTTTTTAAGTTTTGATGCTGCAATCATTTGCATCGCTTTTGTTGTCTTAGAAATATTTTGTGCTGTTTTAATTCTTCGTAATAATTGTAATGTACTTGCCATATTATTTTTTGCTTCCGAATAATTTCTTAAATTCTGTTGCTGCTTTTTCTAGTTCTTTAATGTCTTCAGGTTTTACTTTTTCGCCGTTACCAAATCTATCTAAGAGTTTTGCATAATGTTTCTTGAAATATGGGCGGAATTCAGACTCAAATTTCATGATTTCATCAGCTGGAATTTCATCAAGCAAACCGTTGGTAACAAGTCCGATATCGATAACTTCCCATGCTTCACTAAGTGGATTAAATTGTGGTTGTTTCAAAACCTCATTAATTCGTTTTCCTCGTTCGAGTTGTGCTTGAGTCTCAGGATCGAGTTCACTTCCAAATTGTGCAAATGCTGCAAGTTCTCTAAATTGTGACATTTCAAGTTTCATTTTACCCGAAACCGATTTCATAGCTCCTGTTTGTGCAGCTCCTCCGACACGAGAAACAGATGAACCTGTATTGATAGCAGGTCTTATACCAGCGTTGAACAAATCTGCTTGCAAAAAGATCTGTCCGTCTGTGATTGAGATAACATTAGTTGGAATATATGCTGAAATATCACCAGCTTGTGTTTCAATAATCGGGAGTGCTGTTATTGATCCTCCACCATTTTTTCCGCTAAGCCTTACAGCACGTTCAAGCAAACGACTGTGAAGATAAAAAATATCTCCTGGATACGCTTCACGACCTGCAGGGCGTCTAAGAACTAAGGAAAGTTGACGATAAGCCCAAGCGTGTTTGGTCAAATCATCATATACAATAAGAACGTCTTGTCCTTTTTCAAGAAAATATTCTCCAATAGCAACTCCGGCATAGGGCGCAAGGTATTGAAGGGTTGCAGGATCAGATGCACCAGAGGCAACAACAATAGTATTATCAAATGCATCTTCTTGTTTGAGTTTATCAATTACCCGTGCAACTGTATTCTGTTTTTGCCCGATTGCGACATAAATGCAGATAACTGGTTTGAGTCCTTTTTCAGCCTTTCTCTGGTTAATAATGGCATCAACTGCAATTGCTGTCTTTCCAAGTCCACGATCTCCGATAATAAGTTCTCGTTGTCCACGACCGATAGGGAACATCGCGTCGATTGATTTAATTCCAGTTTTTAATGGTGTATTAACTGGTTCACGCTCGACTACTCCTGCTGCAATTCTCTCAAGTGGCATTTCTTTTCCTTTTTTAATTTCAGGTTTGCCATCAAGTGGAGTTCCAAGTGGATTAACAACACGTCCAAGAAGTTCCTCGGATGCTTCAATTGTAAGATGTTTGCCGGTTGTCTTGACACTTTGTCCTTCCTGAATTGTCTGACCATTATTAAAAAGGATAATTGAGGCTTGATCTTCATCAAGATTGAGAATAGTTCCACGAGTTCCATCTTCAAACTCGATAATTTCTCCCATGAATGCTTTACTGAGGCCTGATGCTGAGACAACGCCGTCTGTGTTTTTTTCTACAGTTCCGACATTTTGAGTTTTCGGATTTGCGGTAAAAGTACTGAGCCTTTTTTCTAAATTGTCGATTATTGCTTTGTTATTAATCATTGTTACTTATTGCTCTTATTATATCATGAAATGTTTGATTTAAATCCATTTCATATGCTTCATCTTTTTGGACTATCTTAATTCCTGCGATCATTGATGGCTCTATTTGTTCTATGATTTTTCTCTTCGGAAAGAGTGCTGTAATTTTTTCTCTTTCTTTTGCTGTCAATGGATTTGGTGTTGTCACAAAAACCATATTTTTCTTTTCTTCTTGCTTTAGAAGACTAATATATTGCTTTAATATATTTCTATTGAGTTGATCTGCAATCATCTTTACAGATTTCTCATCAAGTTCTTCTCCGTTGTAACTGGCTATTACCAAATCTTTTAGTTTTTTCTTCATACTAATTAGGCAATTTTTGCATTTCTTTCATTGCTTTTTCGATAATTTCGCTTTGTTC
>JBEPUU010000200.1:0-2107 GCA_041691355.1 bacterium
CGTCTATGCCATGCCCTTTAGGATGAGGAGGAAGAAATATGGGAGGTGCTAGGGAAATCGTGATTTGATCTCTTTTTCGCTGAAACTCAGAGAGAAAAGAAGGAGTTTGAATGGCCCCTGTGCCTTTATTCAAATATTTTGCAACACACCGCGTTCCATTGCCACACGTTAACGCTTCACTTCCATCCGTATTATAAAAGGAAATATCTGCATCAGCATGAGGGGATTCTTTGATGAGAATGACCTGATCACAACCAATCCCTTGCCGGCGATCAGCAATGGTCCGAATTTGTTGGACAGTCAGAGGATTTCGAAGATGCTTTTCTTCAATCAGAACAAAGTCATTTCCCAACGCTTGCATTTTAGTGAAGGGGATTTTGAACAATTGTACTGACACGTATATATCCGATGCTTTTCCCTGTCATTTTACCGAAGAGATTTGATTATAAATCTTTTGAACTTGCTTCTGGAGTTCTGGAATATCTTTTTCAAGAGTTTTCCAAACAAGCTCTAAATCTACAGTAAAATAGCCATGTGATACTCGATTGCGCATCCAGTAAAGATCACTCCAGGGAACTTGTGGATGTTCACTCGTAAATTGCGGATCAAATCGATCTATATTGCGAGAAGCTTCACCTATAATTTCAATATTACGGATAACAGCATCTTGAATAAGCTCACTTTTAAGAAAATCAACCTCGCTCACATCGTCGATGTAGCGATTTATTCGGCTGATGGCTGTTAGAATGTGTTCGAGATAACTGATGACATTGAGCTTAGATTCTTTGTTCATATAGGCTTAGCTTCTTTCAGAACTTGTTGACGAAATTGTTCTGGCAAGGCTCTAGGGGTAAGAACATCTACAGGGACACCTAGCAAAACTTGCAATCGATTTTGAATTCTTGCAATATCCATTAACGTTGTTTCACGTGTTGGATCAACAAGTAAGTCAAGGTCACTATTGTCAGTGTCATCTCCATGTAAAACAGACCCAAAAATGCGGACGTTACAAGCATGGTTCTGTTCAACGATGTGTCTAATGTCTTGTCTATGGGAGTTGAACGCTACTGAAGGTCTCATTTTATTCATTCTTCAAATTTCTGTCAGGAAATAGTCTCTAACAGCGCCACGCATATGTCAATAAAATGTTAAGAACACTAGTCTTGCCAATAATTTCTTGAATCTCAAGTTTAGACAGATTTAGAAAAAAATTCGTCCATTAATAATTACTTAACGAATTTAAGATAAAAAGGTATGAGGCATATGACCTATTATATTAATATTGAACATAAAATTAATGGAGGCATCTCATGAAAACCAGATCAAATAAATCTACGGGGCACTTTTATACGAAGTATAAAATCACTGCCTACTTTGTTTTAATTTTATTAAGTTGTTCATCTTCTTCATTTGCAAATAATATCCAATTAACTTTACAAAATAATGGTGTGGAACAATCCTCTCCTGCTGGAAAGTATGGAATACAATATAATTTTATTTTTAAGGATCCGCCTGCACAGTCAAATTGGATTTATTTGCCAGATAAGGATGAATCACTGGTCACACAGAATATAGAAGTCCCTGCGGGCATACAATCCCTTGTTGTTGACGGAGGCTATGAAAAGGTAGAAGATACTACGCTAGCGTGCAAGTGGACATCTGGTAAACCCAACCCTACCGACTGGTTAAAAATTACAGCAATTACCATTAACGCCAAGCAGGCCTCTGCTGGCCATCCAACGTGTGAGATGACTTACAAAAAGTAAGAGCTTGTTTATTGTTAAAAGAAAAAACATGTACGTTAGAAGCCAGCTTGCTGATGCTCTCTAACGTACATGCCTTCATATCTATTTCTCAATGATTCTCACCGTTTTGCACAGATTGCAGAAGGAAGCTAGTATACAAAAGACTTCCAAAAAGTATAAAGGCAAATCCCTGGTGAAGCGTGGCAAGACTTGTGGGCACTTCCCAAAGCAAGGTAAGAATTCCCAGGGAAAACTGGAGGAGGGCTATAACCGCTACGCCTGCAAAAACATGGGAAAGCCGAGGAGGAATAACAAGCTTTCTTTGGTAAATCCAAATGCCTGTACATAACCCCGCTGTCAGA
>JBEPUU010000201.1:0-2092 GCA_041691355.1 bacterium
GGCCAATCTCACTAATAAGGCTGCTCGTGATGCAGTTCAAACTACTCTTAATACAATTCGCGATTCGCTTAAGCGCGGGGAAAAAGTTGTACTAACAGGATTTGGAACATTTAGTGTGAGAAGCAGACAACAACGTGTAGGACGTAATCCCAAGACTGGAGCAGCAATTACTCTCTCAGCCCGCAAAGCTCCAGGATTTACCGCAGGAAAAACACTAAAAAAGGCTATTCGATAAGCGTAATTGCTCTTGATAGTGTTTTGAAATGACTTCGTCGTAACGACGGTTGTGTTGAAGAAAAAGCTTATTGGATTTGGATTGAGACACAACCCACACCAAGATTTACATCACCATCATGGATAACAAATTCAGCCTGGTATGTTCCGGTTGATAATGCGAGACTAGATACGTTCCAGATATACTCGGCGGTAATTTGAGGAAACGAATTGATAAGCTGGGTTAGGAACGATGGTGGAAGTGTTGGTACAGTCCCTGCCGGAATAGGATCGATCGGCGCGCCTTGGATAGCTTTTGTACTTGAAGTTGGTGGATTATTATTATATGTACCTTTTATAAAATTAGGAAAATGAGGAGCACCGCCTGATTCTTCTGTATTAGGAGCTATGTAGAGTGACGGTTCCCAAAGATAATTATCAGGCGCTTTTGCGGTTAACGTGCCTGAACCGGCGGATACTGCTCCAGTTGATGTATTAACTTGTTGGCCTGGAGCAATAAATGGAGCATCTTCATCAGTAACCCATACTTTTATTTGTCCACTTTGTCCGACGGTTTGTCCCAGCGAAGGAGAATAGCCGGATATAATATAAGATTCATCGTTATCTCCACCTTGTTTACATAGCCCTTCGGAAACCATTGGTGTAGGAGTTGGTGCAATCGTTACATATCCAAATGTCTGAAGCTGCAGTGTGCTATGAGTTGGTGATTGAGTCGGTGTAACAACATTGACAAGTTTGCCGCTGTTGGCAAACTTGTCAGATGGAAGTCCACCAACGGCAGTTATTGCCAAAACTACCAGAAGAGCAAGCACTCCAAATACAAAGAAATTACCAATAGTACCTTTTTGCATCTTTTTTGTGCTGAGTTTTTTCTTTTTGTGTTTTATTGCCATATCTTAATCTAAGATTATTTTTCCTTCAATGTCAAATAGTGAAATAGTAAGGGTAAGAAGAGTATATTTAACTGACTATTGACAAGGATAGTGAAAGCATCTAGGCTAAAATGAGCCCTATGAAAAATAATAAAAAGTATCTTATTCTTTTTGTTGGAGTTATCGTCCTTTTCATTATTTTTATAGGAGTTATATTTTTACAACAAACTCCGGCTCAACAATCGTCATCGTCAACTCCAGCAGCACAAACCCAAATTACAGGATCAATAAAGCAGACAACACAAAATACATCTCCTTCTGTTACCTTGGCTCCTCCATCAAGTTCACCTAAAATAGCAGCGCAACAATTCTATATTTATTATTTCTCTTCGCCAACCAATCCCTTAGCATATGGTGCATATAAAACCAATCCGTACTTGGCTCCTGAATTTAAAGACAATATGAGCGGAGCATATAAGAACGGCAATGTCCCTGTGTTCTGTCCGCAAAATAAAGCTGCAAATATCGTAGTCGGAAAAGAACAATCGATATATTATGGGAATAGTTATTTAATGCAGGAAGTCATTAGCCAAGCTCCTCCAGGAAATAAAGATTTATATACATTACGCATGCAAAATGTTAATGGAAAGTGGCTTGTCTTCGATATTAATTGTATCTTTCAGTAGATTTGGAGGATCAGAAAATAAAATATCCTAGGAAGAGAGTAAGCCAGATTTTGTTCTTGACCACAATTTCTCTCATTGATGATATTTTTTGTCATCATGCCCGCCTTATCGGCGAAGTGCCCTTGCTTTGATGCTTCCACGTGATAGTTTGTTCCGGCAAGCCGAAATTTTCGCATCGATCGAAGGTTGCAGGAGGTGGGATTGCCCGTTTCAGTCTCACTCGTTTCTGTTGCTCTCAAATTACGTTAATTCATAATTTGTCCCAAATGTCTTTTAGTGAGCTAAACATTTGGATACCAG
>JBEPUU010000202.1:0-2082 GCA_041691355.1 bacterium
GTATTGCTCTCGTTTTACTTAAAGCTTCGCCAAAAATTCCAAGCCAAAGAATTGGCTGAATTGCTCGTGTTATTATTTCTGTTGGGTCGTGAAGAAGTTTTCGCACTTCCATTTCTGCGATGTAATATGATTTAGTGAGTACTTGGTAAATGTAATTCATTTCTATCCCAATCTCCTTTCTGTAGCGCGAAGTTGTTTTATATCTCGGAGTTTTCCTGTTTCTTGTAGTGTTGTTCCAGTGAAATAAATAAATGCATCTTCAAGTGTGGCGTTTTTCTTTTTCGTTTGTTTTGTCAATTCTTCAACCGTTCCAATTGCTGCGATAGTTCCTTTTTGCATAATTGCGATTCTGTCAGCAACTTCTTCTGCTTCTTCCATATAGTGAGTTGAAAAAAAGATTGTTGTACCAAATTGATTTCTCAATTCGAGTAAATGTTTCCACACGTTTCTTCTGGCAACTGGATCGAGTCCTGTTGTTGGTTCATCAAGAAACAGAACATGTGGGCGATGAAGCATTGCTTGTCCGATCTCGAGTTTGCGGACCATTCCACCGGAAAAATTTCTAACTAAGATTTTCTTCACTTGTTGTAGGTCAAGAAATGTGAGAATTTCTTCAATTCTTCCTTCTCTCTCATCTCGTGGTATGTCATAGAGTTTGGCCATGAGTTTCAAATTCTCAAATGCAGTAAGTGATCCATCAACTGAAACCATTTGCGGCACGTATCCGATAACACGTCTGACATTGTTGGCATCATCATTTATATTGTGTTTATCAATAAGCACTGTGCCTGAAGTTGGCTTGAGTAATGTAATAAGCATTTTGATAGTTGTCGATTTGCCTGCGCCATTGGGACCGACGAATCCAAAAACTTCTCTTTTGTTTACCGTCAAGGAAATATTATTAACTGCAGTAAAAGAATCGAATTTTTTCAACAAATGATCAACAATAAGAATGACGTCGTTTTTATTTTTCATAATTTTGAAATAGTTTGGAAGAGAGGTACAATAAGACTAACTATTAGTATTTATAAAATTATATCATAGAAAAGCTTAAGGTCTGATTAATTATGAAATCAATTGTTATTTTTCTTTTATTTCTTATTGTAGGGCTCCTTGCAACAGCAGGGTACAAATATTGGAGCTATAATCAACATGTTTCAACTTTATCAAACTCTGAGCTAACAACAAAATTTTCTCTAAACAATGCTCCGACAAATTCATTGAAAGGAAAAATAGCATCAATGTCAGGAACTGTGAATTGGCTTTCACGTGTTGCAAAAAAGCCAGTGCAACTACGATTTCCACGATCAGTTCAGCAAGGAGAAGAATTGGGAACAGCCAAAAATGGCAGCGCAGCAATAGTAATCCAAAATGCAGAAGCTATTCTATTATCTCCAAATAGTCATGTTAATTTTATCCAATTGCTGCCGATAAATCTTGTCATTGCTCAAGATAAGGGAATGGTAGTTTATCAAAACACTGGACAAAGCGCGATGAGTATAGACACACTTGATTTGATAACAACAGTTAATAAAGGTGGGGCAAAAATTTTAGTTGATCCTATTACAAATAGAGTAACAGTTATGGTGCAAAAAGGATCAGCGACTGTTGGATATGAAGATTTTCAAAATAACAGTAATGTCATAACAGTTGGTGTGGGGAAAGAGTTTGTATTTGATGATAGTACACGAACAGGTGTTATAGAATAGTTTATTTATAGTTTTTCAAAGGATCAAGCATTTTATTCCCTTCATAACCTAATGCCCACAATGCAACGCCACCAAGTCGTTTTTGTTTCGTCAGTCCTATTTTAGCTGCTACGGATTGTTCATTTGGGAAAAATATTTGGTGATATGTACCAGTATTTTGATCTTCATATACAAGATATTCTTCTTGGGACTCATTATCAAAAAAAGCATTACAATCTGTGCATGTTGGAATGAATGATTCCATGCGACTATCACTAGCAATTACTCCTGTACCTGGAATAATCGCGGATCGAATAGCCGTACTGAGTGTTTCCCATTCATATCCATATAGTGGCATACCAAGAATAACTTTTTCATGAGGTACTTGCATAAT
>JBEPUU010000203.1:0-2021 GCA_041691355.1 bacterium
AGGTTCCCATGCCTTATCGTGTGATATTTGTAATCTAGTTCAATGGATGACAAATATAACGCGATTTAACGGCTCGATATTCACTATAATTGTTTTGAAACTTCTGTTGGTCAATCACGAACCAGTTATATATTCCATGTTGTCTTTTAAAAATTATACCGAATATAGTGCCGTGAAATTGACATATTCGTAAATTGTCATCCATTAATAATCATTTAGTAATATTGCGGAAGACGCGGAACTTTGAGATACCTGATTGATATCATACGTTAGTTGTGATCTGATCTAGTTCAATTGATGACAGTAACGCAATTTCATGGCTCGATCTTAAATTTTTAAAACTTCTGTTGGTTAATCACAATCAGTTATAATATTGCTTGTTGTCTTTTTATAGGGAGTGGATGATTAATTTTTTTTATTTTTTTGTGTTTTTTGGCCTCGATGTTGCTGTTTGATTATTATCTGGTTCATAATTTTTAGTGTTTCTTTTTCGATTTCGTTGGCTTGTTTTATTGATGTTCTAGTTGTTGTGTTGTTTGTTTGTTTTACTTTATATTATGGTTTGTTTGATATCCCTTTCCAGTGTTTAATCAAGTAGTCGGCCACGGCGATAAATTATAGATCACCCCTAAGGTTAATCTTTATCACCGGGTCCCCTCGTTTTATTTTTCCCTTTCGCTCTTTTGGGTTTTTACTCCTCTTGAACACTTCTGGGATTTTGTCCGTTTCCAAAAGCGACCTTACTATTTGTTCCATATTTAGAACACTGTTTCGGTCACGATTTATACAACCACCAATATTTACATTTACACCCTCATTCTTCAAGACATATTTATACGTAAGAACTGTATGTAATCGTTTTTTTGTTTTCGTCGCTGTATTCTGACTTGCTTTTTGATCCGCACTTTTTTTATCACATTGTTGATTTTCGTTTTTGAGTTCTGGTTGTTGATTTTGTTTGTTTTCATTTTTGAGTTCTGGTTGTTGATTTTCCTGGTTTCCCACCACATTGTTTTTGTTTGATTCGCTATTTTCTTGATTTTTACCGTATTCTTTTTCTCTTTTCTCCCTTTCTTTTTTACCTCTGTTTTTTGGTTTTCGTTTTCGTTTTTCATTTCCATTTTCAAGGTTTGGGGAAGTCTTCACTGTTTCTTGTTTGTTTTCACATTTTACTTGATATTTATGATGGATAATTGACGTACGGAATTCATTGATCAGATAAACCTTGAAATGTTGGGCTAGTTTCCTTTTTAATCCAGCGTTCGGTGTTGAAATGAATTTCAACTTTCCTTTATTGCTCCAATCTCCTATCACAAATATTATATCTTTGCCGAATTCCTTTTTAATCTGTTTTATCAATAAATTCTCATGACGCAACTTATTTAAATACGAATACCATCGATATCTTAAATATTTGTCGCATATATCGTACTGTTGTCTCGCTTTCGTAAGATAATCCATTTTTTGTTTAATATACTTCATGAATTCATCATCATAATTACATGTTTTGGAACTCAGTAATGACAATTCTTTTTCGAGGTCTTTTAAGGTTTTATCCAACCATTCTTGAGATTTTCCTGACAGAATATTATTGTTGTCCATTTTTGGTGCTTTTGTTTTCCATTTATTATACAACATATTGTATTTTAATCGTCCAGTGAACTTCAATCTTGTACCATTCGTATAATTCATAAATTTACGATGATTTACTTGATCCCGGGGTTTCCACACTGAAAATCCAAAATTATTTAATTTATCACCATCATCATTTTCGGGTTCATGTACTGAATTATTACTGGCCAATGAAAACAATAGGCTTTTTTTGCCGGGATCTGTCAACAAAATGCGGCCTTCATTGAAAGCGGTATGGAGCATTAGTTTTTCTTGTTCATTTGTTATGGCAATATGAAAATAAGGAAATTCGCTCTTTCTGTTTAATTGATATTTCAATTCCGCTTTTTCTTCTCTCGTCATAGCTTGATATTTCGCTTTCATATCTGCTACTATTTGTTGATCCACAT
>JBEPUU010000204.1:0-2001 GCA_041691355.1 bacterium
AGTCTATCACATATCTCATATGCCATTCGAGAACCGATAATTTCATGATTGTGAAAGATGACATATCCATCTTCATCAGTTGTTGCAACTCGGGGTTTGCCAGAATCATGAATAAGTGTTGCAAATCTCACAATGGGGTCAGTTGAAGGACAATGTTTGAGAGATAAAACATTGTGAGTAAAGACATCGTCTTTGTGATGTCTTCCGGGTCGTTGTTGAGATACACCAACTCCTTCAAGAAGTTCGGGGAGAATTTGATGAAGTAATCCTGTGTTTTTCAAAAGCATAATTCCCTCATAGGGATAATTGCTTGCAAGAAGTTTCATTAATTCATCACGAATGCGCTCACCGGAAATTTGGGAGAGAAGATCCGCATTATCTGTAATTGCTTTAAGCGTTGTCTCTTCAATTTGAAAACCAAGTTGGGAAGCAAAACGGATCGCTCTCATAAGTCTGAGTGCATCTTCTTTAAATCGTTGATCTGGTTCACCTACCGATCGAATAAGATTTTTTTCAATATCATCTTTGCCATGGTACGGGTCAATTAAATTGGTAGTTGTGTCTTCTTTGTTAGTTAACTCAATCGCAATTGCATTCATTGTAAAGTCACGACGTGCGAGATCTTCTTCAATTGTTTCCCCCCAGCTCACAACACTGGGATGACGACCATCTGTATATCCGCGTTCTGTACGAAATGTAGTTATCTCAACCAGACCAGCATGTTCGGTGTCTTTTAAGGACTCAACAGGAACTCCAACTGTTCCGAATAAATTTTCATAAAATGCGTTGGGAAAAAGTTGTAGCATTTCCTCAGGCGTTGCGTCGGTTGTCATATCCCAGTCTTTGATATTCTCCAGTGCTTTTTCTTTATGCAAAATCATATCTCGTACTGAGCCACCGACAAGATAGAGCTTGAATCCGGCTTTATGAAATGTTTTTGTCATTTCTAAGATGAGGTTTGGCATGAAATCTAACATAGCAATAGTATAGCAAATTACGTAATTGTAAAGCTAAGTTTTTTCACCTATACTGCTTTTATGGAACAAAACTCAACAATGAATAGGTTTCATGCTCTTGATGGTATTCGAGGATTTGCGATCCTTTTGGTTGTATTTAATCATATTAATGGTACATATATTGCTGATGCTATTCCTTCATGGCTCGGACAAATTATTTTTAGCAGCGGTGTCACAGGTGTTTCTCTTCTATTCGTTTTGTCGGGATTTCTTATGACATATATCTATCCCAATCCACAAAATGGTATACATTTTTTACAAAAGCGTTATACAAGAATTTTTCCTCTTTTTTTGACATCATGTGCAATTATGTTGATGCTTCGTGAATTTCCTTATCTTGCCTGGTATTGGCAATTAGGTGTTCTAGTGTCATTCGCTTTTTTGACTCATAGCTTGTGGGTCTATTTGATAAAACCCCATGCATCTCCACAAGTAAAAAAAAGCATTTTTCTTGGATTTATTTTGCTACAGGTGTTGGTGGGATCATTTTATCTTTTCTGGGTTATGCGACATCCAGCAATTGTTTTTAACCAACAACTACCTGTAGTAGTTCGTGAGGGAACGATTGGATTGGTGAACGGAACACTAACATTGCCTTTAGGAGACTATATCCCAATGCTAGAAGGTGTTTATTGGAGTTTGGTATCAGAAGTACTTTTTTATATTCTTTATCCCTATGTCTGTGTACCAATTATTCGCTTTCTTATTCCTCAAAAACGTTGGATAAAAATTGCTATGCTTTTTGCGCTTATTCCGTTTTTTGTTGGCATGGATATTTTATCGCATAAAATTTTTATCCTCAGCATGTTGCAGTTACCAATTTGTTATTATTTTGTAGCTGGAATTGTATTGGGGTATTTGTATAAGCATCATGAGGAAGTTATACAAAAAGCACATCAATTATTTCCAGGGGCACTTTCATCCATAACAATTGTTATTTTTTTGTGTTTGATTTTTATCAAAGTATTTGTACTTAATACAATTC
>JBEPUU010000205.1:0-1982 GCA_041691355.1 bacterium
ATTATATGGCAAACCGGATCCCAACAATTATTTCTGGCATGATATGTCGCCAACGAGTTTTTTAACTGATTTAAAAGGAGCGATTCAAGTTGATCATGCAGATGATGATAGTGTTGTAAATATTGGATATAGCCGCGATCTGATGAAGTTGTTTGATAAGACTTCTGTGCCACATATACTTGATGAATATCCAATAGGTGGACACAATATTGACGAACCAAGCTTTACGCCAGCAATGCAAAATACAGTCGCATTTTATAAGAAATATTTGGAGTAAGTTTTTTTGACTTTTATTCTTCCGGTTCTGGGGGTAAAAATTCTTCGCCGCCGCTGTCGTTATTGTCTTTTTGAGGATATTCATTTGGCTTGAGCCAGTAGACATACGTGCAACCCGTTGCTTTTCTTGCTTTGCTATCCCATCCTGCAGTTGAGCATTTTTTCATTTTCTTTCCGGCATTTGTTGTAAAGAGGACAAGTTTAGAACCGCAATCAGGGCATTCCTCATCAAGTGGTTCGGTTGTGCCATTGATCCATTCGACATAATCGCACCCAATTACTTTCTTTGTCTCGGTGTCCCATTTTCCGGTTGAGCATTTCTTCATTTTTTTGCCAAACCTCGTTGTTGCAAGGATAAGTGGACTATCACATTTGGGGCATTTCTCCTCAAGTACTTCAGGTTCTACCTCAAGCCATTTGACGTAATCACATCCGACATTTTGTTTGGTTTCAGGATCCCATGAGCCTTTGGAGCAGCGTTGGAGCTTTCTTCCTGTCTTTGTAACAGTTATTTCGCCTAGAGGAGCGCCACATTTTGGACAAACCCCATCTTCTGTCTTTTTTTCATCTTTACTCATAAGATATTTATATTAATGCTTTTATACAGTTGAGTCAAGTACTTTTGGGGGGGCAATTTGCGGTTTGAATACATTTTCGAGTACAATAGGCACGTTAAGCAAGCGTTAAGTTTTTATCTTTATACTTTTATTATGAGAATTTTAGTTGTTGAAGATGAAGTGAAGTTAGCACACGCGATGAAACGTGCATTGGAACTACAAAAATATGCAGTTGACGTTGTGAATAGTGGCAAAGAAGGATTGGATTTTGCGATTGGAGAAGAATTTAATTTAATTATTCTCGATGTAATGCTTCCTGGAATTGATGGAATTGAAATCTGTCGAAGAATCCGTGCTGCAGGAATTCATACGCCTGTCATGATGTTAACCGCCAGGGGACAAATCTCGGATAAAGTAACAGGACTTGATGAGGGCGCAGATGATTATATGGTCAAACCGTTCTCTTTTGAAGAATTGTTTGCCCGAATTCGTGCACTAGTCCGTCGCCCTGCACATACCAATGATCCAGTTTTGAATGTAAAAGACTTAACACTTGATCCCAAAACATTCACTGTTAAACGTAATGACAAAATGATTGAATTATCTGCAAAAGAATTTTCACTTCTTGAATATTTACTCCGCAATAAAAACGCAGTGCTCACAAAAGAACAAATTATCTCACACGTATGGAATTATGATTCCGATGTTTTGCCAAGTACAATTGAAGTGCATGTTAAACATCTTCGTGATAAAATTGATACAAATCATGATGCGTCGCTTATTTACACAATTCGCGGAAGAGGGTACTCTATAAGAGAATAATATGTTTCAATCCGCTCGCCTCAAATTAACTACATGGTATTTACTGATTATTATGTTAGTCAGTTGTACATTTAGTATTGCTTTTTATCGTGTCTCAACAAACGAAATTCAGCATCTTATCGACAGAATTCATTATTTACAATCTCAGAGCAGCCAGCTTATGATTCCAGCCCCACCCAATGCTATTATTACTCTTGATCAGCTGCAGGATGTCAAAAGCCGGTTAAAGGTCTCGCTCATAATCGTTAATGGTTTTATTTTTGTTCTGGCAGGTGGTGCAGGCTATTTTCTGGCTGGGCGCACCCTTCGTCCGATTCAAGTGATGGT
>JBEPUU010000206.1:0-1973 GCA_041691355.1 bacterium
ACTTTCAGCCTCGATTCGAGCTTGTGCAGGGTCATACACACCACATGGAAGATCGCAATGTGCATATGCTGTTTGGGTAGGAAGGGCTTTTGAAAATAGAGAAATAAGCAATTTCATAAAGAAAATGATAACGCTTTACTCTACAGATTGCAAGTTATAATTTGGTAAGAACACAAAATATGTTACGATAAACATATGATACATAAATCAGACAAACAGCATCTCGTTATCCTTCTTATTCTTCTTGTGGCGCTTATTTTTCTCGCACTATCGCAAAATAACACAACATTCTTCATGCTCTTGCCAATTCTTATTTTTTCGTTGGGTATTTGCTGGTATCTGTATTACGAAATTAGGAAAGATCACGAAGAGAATCTCAAACGCGGAATCCATCACATGCAGGCAGAACGAGATGCACAAGTGTGGCTACACAGATCCTTTGTTCCACAAGTGAGAAGACTTGCAAAAAAGGAAATGAGAGTGATCATTATAGTAAGTGGCATACTCCTCATAGGCTTTATCTTTCTGTGGAGCTATTTTGTAGCAGGCTTTCTTGCGGCAATTCTTAACACAATAATTGGTCTGTTCTTCTTTCTCACCTTTCTTATTTATGCCTTATATACTCCACATGAATTTAACCATCTCTTCCAACACGTTCCTGAACGCTTTAGACATCACAGTAAAAATGATTGGATACATGCATATATCCTCTTACTCCCTTTTGCCATGCTTGGATTTTTTCTTTATTCAATCACTACAACAGGGGAGGGAATTATCGTAAGTCTTATCGCAACAGGTGTATTTCTTTTTTCCTATACATTTCTTTTTATCTGCGTCTATTGTCTTTGGTATCTGTATACTGAATATCAAAAAGACAATGAACAATCATTGAAAAAAACCGCAAAGAAAATACTTGAAGAAGATTAGTCCACATAACTAGGAAGGAATCGAAATTTTTAAGTTTTCACTAGGTTTTTAGTACATCCACCCTTTACGATTCTGAGGCCTTGAAAACTTAAAAATTTCGATTCCGTACTAACAGAGTGCTATGAAGCCGCCATCCCATTCGCCAATGCATCTGCCCGTTCATTATTCGGATCCCCCGAATGTCCAAGAACTTTTTTGTAATCAACTTTCAACCCATTAATTACAATAGTAGCTTCTATTCGTTCAAAGATTTCCCTATTCATTTTTACCCTACTTGCAGGTTTTTGAAGGTTAAATAATGAAATTTGGCTATCAGTATGCAGTAAAATCTTTTTATGTCCTTTCTCTGCAGCCCATGCTAATGCATAATAAATTGCCAACCCTTCTGCAACGTTATTGGTCTGCTTTCCCTCGACTTTTCCAGCACGCTCGGTCTCATCACTCACAAATGCCCACGCAGCCTTTGCATGAGGAGTACCATTGGAGAGACATGCGCCATCAGTCCAAATCTTCACATCATAGCTTTCTTGCCCTTCGTCTTGCGTCTTGACACTTAACCCGTCGAAAAGCGGAGCTGTCTTGTGATTAACTACTTTGAATGTATCGCTGTGATAGAGCTTTTTACAATCAGGGCAGAAATAATATGCAGAATAATAATAAGGTTTTTTACGTTGTGCCGAGGTAACTTTGGTCTCGCGTTTCTCCAAAATCTGTCCACAATTTTTACAAATTTGTTTATCCATAATCTCTGAAATATTCCTTTATTTTAACATATCTGATAGAATCTGATTTACTCTATGAAGTATCGCAAACTTGGCACAACAGATATTGATGTCTCAGTTATTTGCCTAGGTTCCATGAACTGGGGAGAACAAAATACCGAAGAAGACGCCCACGAGCAACTCGATTATGCAACCTCTCAAGATATCAATTTCATTGATACCGCAGAAATGTATCCAATTCCACCACATGCAGAATCTCAAGGAAGAACTGAAACATACATTGGCAACTGGCTTAAAAAGACAGGTAAACGCAAAGATCTCATC
>JBEPUU010000207.1:0-1947 GCA_041691355.1 bacterium
ATATATCAATATTCCACTTGAACATATAAAGTTAGATTTACCAGAGATACAATCGCTCGATGGGAAAGAAATTGTTGAATATAAAGCGAAAGAAGCATATAAAATAATTAACAAATCAGTACTAGTCGAAGATACCTCTCTTACATTTCATTCACTGGGAAATCTTCCAGGGCCGCTTATAAAGTGGTTTCTTCAAGAATTAGGAACTAAAGGTCTTTGCAAACTCATCACAGATAATAATAGAAATGCCTCAGCAACTGTCATATTTGGAGTATATGATGGAAAGAAGATATTATTTTATGAAGCAATGATTGAAGGAACAATTGCTACTTCACCACGTGGCGAAAATGGATTTGGATGGGACAGTATTTTTATTCCCAGAGGACAGAACAAAACATATGCCGAGATGACAGATGAAGAATTGGATAAAATCAGCCTCAGAAAAATTGCATTAGAAAAAATGAAAAACTCTCTGACTGAATAACTCTACTATTTTTTGGGGAACTTCCAATACTGAGGAAATTTTTTGTAAACATTTGGAGGTATCTCTCCATTATCAAATTGATTCTGCATTTTTTTATATTTTTCTATTCTGTTAGGATACCACGTTTGTCCTTTCATTAAGGGATCATTTTTGTGCTTTTGATAAATCTTTTCAAATGCTTCTGCCCATTCACTGTATGAAGTGTTTGAACAAACTCCATCTCCACCAAGTCGTTGCCGATATTCAAATAATGCATAAGGAATATACAAAAATCCCTTTGGAAATTGGTTACCCATTTGCATTTTAAAATCCCAATCTTCAAAAAGTGTCAATGACTCATCCCATCGTAAACCTTTTTCTTTTACAATTTTTTTATGCACAGTTCCGGACCCGGAACCTTTGACATTTCTCAAATAAATATCAGCGAGAGTCATTGGATCTTTCTCAAATGAGTTGCTATCGGTAAAATCCATAAGCTGAAAATGCTCATCGTATAATTCTACTCTACGATTATAATTGGGTATGGAAAAAATTGCTTGTTTGTATTTATTGAAATATTCAAAATTTACAGACAGAAAATTTTCGTATAAATAATCATCGCTATCAAGATATGCAACAAAATCACCTTTCGCTTTTTCTAATCCATAATTCCTGGCTTTATTAGCTCCGCCATTTTTGAGTTTCTTATATAGTATTCTTGGATCAGATTGAAATTCAGCTACAAGCTTTTCTGTATCATCTGTTGACTCATCATCAATGATTAAGAGTTCCCAATTGGGATAAATTTGTTTTTGAACACTTTGGATAGTTTTCCAAAGAATATAGCCCCTGTTATATGTCGGGATAATAACTGAAAAAAGCTTTTCCATCAAAGATATTATATAATAAACATATGACATATTCATTAACAATTGGTTGGCTGTATCCACAGCTTATGAGCACGTATGGTGATAGAGGGAATATTCTTGTTTTGCAGAAGCGTTGTGAATGGCGTGGAATTAAGACAGAGATTATATCTATTGACCAAACAACAAACGACAAGGGATTCATGAAAATTGATTTACTTTTCGGTGGAGGTGCGCAAGATCGCGAACAAGAAATTGTTATGAAAGATCTTTATAATAAGAAAAAAATAATTAAAGAGCGTATAGACAACTACATGCCAGCACTTTTTGTCTGCGGAGCGCCACAACTGATGGGTAAATATTATGAACCTGCAGTTGGGAAACGAATTGAAGGACTTGGTGTTTTTGATATGTATTCGCAACATCCGGGTCCAAATAAAGCTCGTCTGATTGGTAATGTCGTCGCGGAAGTACAGTCAGATAATTTCTCAAGTCATTACGTTGTAGGTTTTGAAAATCATGGTGGGCGCACATATCTAGGTAAACATACTAAATCATTTGCAAAAATTCTGAAAGGAATTGGCAATAATGTTCAAGATGGAACCGAAGGAGTTGTAT
>JBEPUU010000208.1:0-1923 GCA_041691355.1 bacterium
ATAGATCTTATACTTATCTCCTTGAATGTTCCATTTATCATCGTTAGTAATGCTGGGAATCTTACTACCTGATTAATGGGATAATTTTACTTATATCTGTGGTTCCGGCTACCACCACCACCATGTACGACCCAATAGCTTCCTTTTTTCATTAGTGGGTACTCTAATCTGATGGCCGATACCAATATGAGTAAGCTTGGTTCATATAGAACGCCAAATGAATCTGCTTTCTGGAAGGGAGAGGGAAATAGGTATCATTTCTATAATTTCAATTATTGTGTTTTCGAATGGTCTGTTATTTTACTTTCAAAATAGCCTAGAGGATGACCTCAAAAAGGGCGTCTTCGAACAGCAAAAACAGCTTCAAGTACAATCTACCAAGGAAATTGCGCAACATGTACAGTCCGATATTAGCTTGGTAATGTCAATGCTATACGGTCTGGCAAATTCGGGAGACGTTCAACAAGGCAAACTCGGTAGTGACAAGACGACAAAATTGTTACAAGATACTTATGATACCTATAACCTCACAATTGATAGGTTATTTATTCTGGATAAGAATGACATTATGGTAGCTAGCGTAACGCATTCAGCTGAGTTTTTTTTGGGCGAAGAATTTTCGTTTAGAAACTGGGTAAAAGAGACGAAAAATACACTTGCACCGGTGTTCTCCGGAGATTTTGAGAGGGCAGGGATCTTCAGAGTTTTCATTACATATCCAGTAATCAGTAGAGAAACTGGTCAATATGTGGGAATGATTGTAACTTCAATACCTACAGTACCTTTTTTTGCACATTATGGAAATGTTGAGAAAATTGAGACGCAGTTCTTAGTCGCGTATGACACGAAGGGCATGATGTTAGCTAATGGTGCGAGCAAGACCTTTGTTGGAAAGAATTTTTTTGGAAATTATACGCAGCAATTTATTAACCATAACCAAGCCCTAAACAATTTAACTCGAAACATGCTTGCAGGTAATTCAGGCTTTGCCATTTACGATTATGGAAGAGGCGAAAGATTGACTACTTCATATCCGGTTGTACTGAATGGTAAGCCTCAATTCTTTATTCAGATTGTGACACCTACCTCAGAAATATATTCAAGAATTGAAAATGTTCTCTCAGTGCAAGGAGTAAGAATGCTTTCCCTCTTTGCAGCTATCAGTACAATTGCTATTGTAGTTTTGGTTATATTACTTAGAAAATGGAATATTATTCTATCAAAGGAAGTAAAAAGAAGAACACGAGAATTGGAAGAATCATACAAGGAAATGAAAAATTATTTGGACAAGGTTCTGAAAGAGGTAAAGAAACAACATTAATTATCATGACTAAAGCTGACAGACATCAGTGCATTTAAGATTTACAAAGAAGGGATGACAAGAAATATACTCTGTATATGAAGATATGGATGCAGTTTCAGAGAGTATGTTCAGCACTCGTGTTTTTGTTGCCATTCGATAGAATCATGACCATCGTTTCTACACAATTCATTATCCACTCGGTTGTATTCGTTAACCTGTCAGCCAAAAGAGGAATAATACAAAAAAAGTTTCAATCAACTCCTCTTATAGAGTGGTAGCCATGCTGTCCGTCGTCCGCATTGTTAGTTAGCTAGCATTTTCGTTGAGCATAAATATATCCATTATACATCCACTTATCTTCAGAAAATTCATATAAATAATCTCTTCTATGAGCAACCGGTTTGGTGATAGAAACTTCAAAACCACAATTTTGCAATTTTTGCTTTAACCTTCTATATCCATAATGATACTCTATGAGAATGTGGCTAAATAGTCTTAGTACTTCTTTATTGGTAGTTAGAATAACATCATATTCGCAACCTTCACAATCTATTTTCAATATTGCGTCTTCAGAAAGCACTCTACCGCGATCACGAATACTCTGTAATGTTAATAAAGGG
>JBEPUU010000209.1:0-1842 GCA_041691355.1 bacterium
GGACTTCAGTCTTCGAGTAAAAGATTCGTCCAATAGAGGGAGCTACATTCTAAGACACTGGTACGAATTCCCTGCAATGTTGCCATTAATTCTTTACACTGTGGGGGATTCGTCTTTGTTTGTTGGTGTTATAATACATAATCTCAGAATTATTACCCTATTCAGGGTGATCCGGCTTTATAATTTACTCTCACTTATTGGTGGAAGTGAATTTATCCTTCTCGCAGGATTCTCAATATTTGCTATAGTTTTTGGTGCTATTGGTATCTACCTTGTTGAACCGGGTAGCCCAGGTGCCAATATAAAAAACTTGGATGATGCGTTTTGGTGGTCAGTAAGCACCATATCAACCGTAGGTTATGGCGACGTATATCCTGTTACTACAGAGGGTAGAATAATCGCAACTATTATTATGTTTGCAGGAATTGGAATTCTGGGTACGTTCATTTCCACAGTAGGTGCAAAACTAATATCAGAAAAATTGAAAAAAGACGTCCCTACAGTCAGGGATGACACAAAAAGGCTCATAAAAGAAAGAATAAACAAAATAGAAGTGCTTAATCAAAAAGATTTTGACCTTCTGATTCGAATGATGAAAGACCTTCGGGAAGATAAGGGAATTTAATTTACAATCCTAAATGCCTTATTGGCAACAAAGATTATCGTATGTTTGTATCAAGAAGAACATTCATGATACATTGTTAGGTCCCCATTTTGGCCGTAAATCTGAATTGTCATTTGTTGCCTTAGTTTAATTGTGAAGTACATGTTTGTTTAATGCCCATGTCCCATCATGAATATTACCCCATCCACTGATTGACGTGTAGTATATTGATAGTTGGCCTATTCACGAATGAGGCACTGTTAATAATTTAACTACTACTACTACTTATTGGCTTCAATTCGCTTTTCTAGAATATTTACTATCTTTTCATCATTTATAATGGTCTTAACGATCTTTGAACGTTCTTGTTGGCTCATGTTATGTGATGCTTCAATGGAATCAATCGCCTTAAGCTTCCAGTAGTTTTTTACTCCTCTATCTATTTCAAGCTGTGCTTGATATACTATCACCCCTAACGTGCTCAGTAAAAAACAACCTCTTCTTCGCTTGATAAGTCCTGCTCTCAACATGCGTCCAGTCCTAGAATAATATTGCTTTCTAGATAGTCCTCTTTCACATTTCAGCTTGTCGCTCTCTCCTATACCTTAAGCTATAGAACAAAATATATCTAGTGATTTTCTATCTGCAATGGCCACTAGTATATTCTCTAATTCTGGAAGTTTTTCCATCGCTTGCCATTCACGATATCTTAGCATATCTATATATGGCTAATTTAGCGTAAAATAGAGTAATACTAGAAAAAATAACCTCTTTAGGGCAAAAATTAATATGGCAGTTTTTGCGCCATATACTCAGCACAAGTTTCACCATAATAACTTCTGCCCTGACCACAGTATGATCTTTGCGACGGCGAACTCAAAATCACAAAAGTGGCATTTGACATTCTGCTCTTGTTGCATAATTGAAAATATGCGGTCTCTCAGATCTAGATCCAGATCCATAATGACTTTTATATCGATATCGTCGTCCAACCCCAAACAATTCTAAATACCAACCAGACTATAAATAAAAATGCAGTAAAGATCATACAGTGTGCTTTTCATTAGTACTTTAACGAAGTACGAAAGAAATCTTGCGTAAACTTCTTCCGAATCAATCCCTATCTTTCCAATATTCTCCACAAAGAAAAATAAGAATTGTTACCTCTGGGCCTCCAAATTATATCTGGAGCTTGTTGTCAAGGAAATCTACAACAAGGAATGTTCTGTAGTTAGGAT
>JBEPUU010000210.1:0-1788 GCA_041691355.1 bacterium
GAATTAGCCAGATAAACATCACAGCCTTTCATCCAAAGTGTCCCTGCTAGCACTATTGACGAAAGTTCATGCTCTACGTTGATAACGACGCAAGGCTTTTTCAAACTACACCATGTCTTTTGCGCATCGAGTAAAAACTTTCATCACGCACTGACTTTAACTAGCTGACTTTAACTAACTGGGACTTTATACGTCAATTTTGCGATTCTTATAGTTTGTTGCACCGTTTAGTACAATGAAATTTGCAGTACCGAGATTGATTTTATCAGTAGGTTTCCCTGATGCCAACACTGTCCTGGCTGGTGTCCTGAATCTTAAGGGTTTCAAAGTCTTCAAGTCGAAGTCAGTCCTAGATTGCTTATCCATGATGAGCCAAATTCAGGACAAAATAGACGTAGTTTTGATAGATGAACGATCAGCGGTTGAAAATAATTTCTATTTGGTAAACGAAATTAAAAAAATTATGTCCGACACTATGATTGTAATTATAGCAGATGAGGATGTGAAGTTGCGGGGAAAAAATATAGACGAATTCATTCTGAGGCCTGTTAGTCCGGAAAATCTGGCAGACAAGGTTCTCCATATTTTGGCAAAGAGAGAATTAAAGAGGCTCAAGGAATCCGCGCCGGAATATCAAATAAACCTTTAATTATTATTAGAAACTAGTGAACTGCTCTAATGGAATTACAGAAGCCCTTCGTGGTGCTAGCTTTACCAAACGAAGACTCTTCGACCAGGAATGTTATGGCTTAAAGGGGTGATGTGTATATGACCAAGTCGCCTGCCGATTGCTTGGAACAAATTCAAAATTTAGATTTGAAGGTTGACGTTGTTATAACTAGTTCGGAGATGGCCCTAGACAGAAACTCGTTGTTAAATCCCTTGAGGACTACCTCTCCTGTTAGTCTCAGGTAACCTATTTTACATGCGGAACAGATATCCAGTTCTTCTGATTCCATTTAGTCGCACCACTTTGCTACTATTGTTACCAATATGTCCTTTTTAAACATAAATTTCATGCTGGCTAGTACAACTAGGAAACTTGAACAGAATTCTAAATTCAATTTGATTAGAGGAGGCGAATATTTTATCCTCCAAAATTGAAACCATCTAACTCTACATTGAAAAAACCTAATTTACCACTAATAGGAATGGGGGTATCAAACCTTTTCGCTTGATTGACCAAAAAACCATATTTTGGGTTATTGTAATTTGAACTTGCAAAATGTTTGTTTTGATCCTTTAAGAAAGAATTCTTGCTTCCGTAAGAGATTACGTTATAGAGATTGGCCTTTCCAACAACGGCGCCGGTTACAAGTTTTGCTTGGTCCATTTTCAGTCTCTTACATGACTCTTCGTCAATATTTTTGGATGCATGTACGAGAAACTGACCTCGAAATTTGGTCTTCCATTTTCTAACTTCAATCGTCTTCTTTCCAGAAACGAGTAGTTCTGTATAAGGCTGTTTGAGTGATAGACATTTCACTATCATATCATAATATTGCTCACAATTAGTTTTATTTCTATTTCAGATTAGTCTGTCGCTGTAGAATCCGTACTTAGGTCGATGAAGTATGTATTCTATATTTTCCATAGATCTTCTAAGCGGTACTAGATTTAGCCCAACCTATCATTTGATTTGGTGGAATTTTACTTCACGTGTTTGTTCTAATTCTTGTTAATGCTGCCAGTCTCTATGTCGCCTTTAGAATAAAGAATACCAAGATGGCAGATATCTTGTTGATAGTATGCGGAGTTGTCATACTGGCAGCGGCTACTTACTTCGGA
>JBEPUU010000211.1:0-1779 GCA_041691355.1 bacterium
CAGTAAAAGTTTGATAATCATGGATGAGATTGGACGAGGTACTAGTACCTATGATGGAATAAGTATCGCATGGGCAGTTGCTGAATATCTCGTAACCAACGGAAAAGAGAAACCAAAAACTCTTTTCGCGACACATTATCATGAATTACAAACTCTTGAAGAACAGTATCCTAAAAGCATTCGCAATTATCATATGTCTGTAAGCGATGATAAAGGTGAACCAATATTTCTTCATACAATTTTCCCAGGTGGTGCATCACATAGTTTTGGTGTTGCAGTTGCAAAATTGGCAGGTATTCCTGATGTGATTATCAAACGCGCGAATGAACTACTAAAAGAGCTGGAAGAAAAAAGGGGACAAGAAAGACCAATCTCAGTTACAAAAGAATCATTTGTTCCCCAGCAAATTAATTTGGCAGATCACCTGATTCACAAAGAACTTGAGCAACTTGATATTGCGAGAATGACCCCACTTGATGCACTTAATACATTGGCTGAGTTGAAAGAAAAATTACAGTTATTTAGTAAAGAAAGTAAAAAGTATTTAGAGGTGGATTAAGCCTCATAAATAGTACCTTCTGAAGGTAAATCCTTAAGAGCATTCTTATTAACAGGAACCGAAAGAATTAATTCCACTGTATGAAGGGGGATATTGAAAGATTCAGAAATTGCTTGTTGAGAATAACCCAACATAGAATAATAGCGCACACCATTAATATAACGTTTATAGGGTACTATTCCTTCTTTGCGAAATGATACAAGCACATCATGAGCGTGGACTCCCAAAAATGTTGAAATTTCAGTTAATGGCACATCTTGTAAATAAAGTGTGAGAACGCGCTCTCTAAGTAGTTGAGTTTTTTCATCTCTTTCTCTTACTCGGTGTACGTTTCCCACCAATCCATTGTCTTTTAACCAGCTTCGATCTCTCTTAACACTTTGAACAATTAAATCATACTCAGCTGCAATATCTTTTGCATATCTACTATGGTTCAAATAAACAAGTTGTTTTCTCCTTATTCTCATTTCGTTACTATTTTCACTATAATTATCTCTAATTTTTTCTTCCATTTGCTCAATAGTAGTATCCGGTTTTTCATGATAATGCATGAATACAAAACCTTTATACGGTTTTCTTTTTCTTTTCAATTTTTCTTCAATAAATACTAAATCAGTAGCTTTTTTCATCTCATCAATTCGTAATGAAATGGTATCATCTTTAGAATCCCATGCGTCTATTATTTCGTTCGATTTTTCTCTATCTGCGGCAAAATTTATAGCAAGAATTTTACCTGCATCCAATAATATATCGGTATTATCATGTACTGGTATCTCCGGATTTATTTCTCGCACTGTTTGCACATACGTTCTGCTTATATTATCGCGTGATTCATCGGCTAATTTGGTAAAAGGTATTCGAGAAAGAACTACTAGTCCTACCTTTCGTGCCAGAGGGTCCCAGGGTTTTCCGTCCTGAACAATACCTTTGATTATATGAACTGCTAAATCTTCATACTGCTTACTCGTAAACAAATCTAATGTTTCGTCCAATTGTCTAAGTACAGGTTCTTTGTTATCTGCCAAAACATCAGCTTGAAATTGCGGTTGATGAATATCATTAGTCACTGTGCCATATGCACTTTCATAGACAATAGTTGCGGGTAATGGCTTACGATCAGATTTCTCTTTGACAGGGATTGAGTGAACTAATTCAACTGTTTGAAGTGGAATACTTGTAGTTTCTGATACTTCTGAAGCGCTAAGTCCTGTCTCTTATAC
>JBEPUU010000212.1:0-1777 GCA_041691355.1 bacterium
GATTTCGTTTGACTGTCTGGGGACGATGTCAACTTTAAGTCCTTGCTCTCTTGCGATATCTGCAAAAGACTTTCCTGATCCTTTTTCTCTTGCTGCGGCATCGTGAGGCAAGAAGTGTTTTTCATACATGTAGGGTTTGGATTTAAGCCATCTGACATAATGTGTGAGAGCTTCATCGTTATTTTCGTAGTAATCGATACAATGAATTTCTTTACCCACGAGCTGCCAGACCCATATAGCGCACGAATCCCCGATCCCGATATCCCAGCTGGTATAAGTTTTCGCATGTTCCTCGTAAGGGAGATGACAAATTCTTTTCTCATGCCTGGCTTGCGAAATTTGTTTAGCAAAGTAGAATCCTTCGTTTGCTGACTCGAAAGCTTCTTCCGGCGTAGAAGGGTATTCCCTCTTCATGTATTCGCCTTGTGTCTGCATCTTTTTGACGTACCACGCTTTCTGCTCAGATTTTAAAATAATTTCTTTACTTTCTAATTCCTCAAAATACTTCTCCATGTCTTTACTTATCAAGACATTTTTTGAATCTATTACATAATCTGGATGTTTCCACCATGGAAAGAACCAAAGCTTCCAATCCAACTTACCTGGTGGAGTGCCAGCGTCTTGCAATGCTTGAGCTTCTTTACACAAATTATAGAAGTGACCTTCTCTGCCGCGAGCAGTTGACTCGATACACACGAACTGCCCCGCTTGTACCGCATTAAGCGCTCCCGATACGATTTCGTTAGCTTTACTGGGATTCTCTTGGCAGATCTTAGCAAATTCGGTGATGTGTAAAAGTTGAAGCGTACCTCCGCGCAACGACGTCGCAACTCTAAATACTGAACCGTTTGCAAAGCGCATCTCATGAACGTTATCTCTATACGCAGGGCAGAAGTCTCTAACGAATTGGGGAAGGTTGTCATATGCAAATTTAACTTTATCAATAAATATTTCACGTGCAATTGGCTTACTATCAGCAACTATGGCGCAATTTACGTTCCTATTAAATAAGCACGTGTCTAAAAATAGAATTGCATGATATGTTGTAATGCCAAGTTGACGGGCCTTGAGTATAATATTAAGATAATGCGGAAACTTAAGGGCATCTTGTGCCCAGTTGGGTGAAAAATCAACTATCATCCCCTGCTTATCTTTAATTTTATAAAGGTTCCTTAGTCGCCAATCCTGGTTGCCTAAAAGTTCGATGGCTTCAGCCTCTTCCATTCCTATCTCACTTCAATAACTTTGTTCTCATTGAGAACCAATTTGTATTCAAATAGTCCTGATTTTGGATCGCCTTTTCTTCGTCTTAAAACTTTGTGATTGCCAAATTTGTCTTTCCTAAAATCTCTCAATCGTGCAGAAGCAGAAGCTGGAGGAATTGCAGTGACATACGCGATTTCATCAAGGGTATGCCATCTTTTGTCGGACATGAATGCAAACATTCTAGCTAGCTGTTTTGTCAATCTTACCTTGTCAAATTCAGGCTCATATGTTGCGCCGTCAAAATCTTCATCGTCCATAATTCCACCCTCCTCATGTAGTAATCTTTTTTTTAACACTTTAAACAAAATACTTTACACATATATTTTTATTGAGGTATAAACAAGACTTTGATAACTTAAAGAACCAGGAGAACCACATGGATATTCAAGTAGACCGTACAAATACGCCTGAAGGCAATTTAGTTTTTACAATCACTGTGAGTGACCCTCATCACTCGTGTTTTGGAGAAATTGAAAAAAATATTATGAATATTTTGGATATTTGCAAAGAC
>JBEPUU010000213.1:0-1715 GCA_041691355.1 bacterium
GTACAATAACTAGAGTATTTGGAACAATGTGGGGCAATGAAATGATTTATGCACCTGTGAAAAAAGAGGATGCATCAGCACCCGGACAACTAACAAAAAACCAATTAGAAAACATACTGGGAATACTAATCCCTAGTCCCTAATTTATGGCTGGAAATACATTTGGACAATTATTTCGAATAACAACATTTGGAGAATCACACGGCGGAGCAGTGGGAGTTGTTGTGGATGGTTGTCCTCCAAATATCGAAATAACTGAAGAAGAAATTCAAAAGGAATTAGACCGCAGAAAACCAGGACAAAGTGCGATAACATCTCCTCGAAAAGAGCAAGATAAAATCCACATTCTCTCTGGAATTGTTGATGGAAAAACAACTGGGACACCAATTCTTCTTCTCGCGTACAACCAGGATGTTAAATCAGAAGATTATGGAAATCTAAAAAATCTCTATAGACCAGGACATGCAGATTATACATTCGAGATGAAATACGGAATTAGAGATTATAAAGGAAGTGGTCGAGCATCTGCACGTGAGACATTGGCGAGAGTTGCTGCAGGAGCAATTGCAAAAAAATATCTTAAGGAAAAACTCGGGATAGAATTTATCAGTTATGTCGAGCAAGTTGGTGATATTAAAACTGACGCAGATTTCAATTCTGTAACAATTGATGAAATCGAGTCAACTATTGTTCGTTGTCCAGACATTCAAATCGCCGAAAAGATGATCAAACTCATTGAAGAAGTCAGAGATGATGGAGATTCTATAGGCGGTGTTATAAAAGCTGTTATTAAACATGTACCTGTAGGGATCGGTGAACCAGTATTTGATAAATTACCTGCTGATTTGGCAAAAGCGATGATGAGTATCAACGCAACAAAAGGTTTTGAATTTGGTTCGGGATTTGACGGAGTTCGACTTCGTGGTAGTCAACACAATGATGAATTTTATAAAGATGAAGATGGAAAAATACGAACAAAAACAAATAACGCCGGCGGAACCCTTGGTGGAATATCAAACGGTGAATCAATTCATTTCCGAGTTGCATTTAAATCTGTATCGACAATTAAAAAGAAGCAGCAAACAATAAATAAAGATAAAGAAACTGTCGAATTGGAAGCAAGCGGGCGACATGATCCATGCGTCCTTCCAAGAGCTGTACCAATTGTTGATGCCATGGGAGCACTTGTTATCATGGATCACTATCTACGCCATAAAGCCCAAAATTTATAATTATGACTAAATCACTTGCAGAATATCGAAAAGAAATTGATAAAGTTGATGAAGAATTACTAACTATTCTGGCAAAGCGTTTTGATATTGTGAGAGAAATTGGGAGACTGAAAAAAGAAAGAAATATTTCTCCACTTGATGTGAAAAGGTGGGAAGAAATTTTAGAAAAAATAAACACACAAGCAAAAAAACTTAATCTACCAAAAGAATTTGTGGAAAAGATTTATAATGAAATTCATCAAACTGCACTTTTTATAGAAAAAAATAATGAATAAAAAAACGGTAACAATTATTGGATTTGGTCGTTTTGGAAAAACATTGTATGAATTATTGAAAGAGGATTTTGAAGTAATAATTTATAAAAGAAATAGTACTCCGCAAACAAATTTGCCTACGACTTCAGATCTTAAAAAAGCATACGAAAGTAATACAATTTTTTATGCTGTTCCTATAGAAGCATTTGAAGCAGTTATTTCAGAACAT
>JBEPUU010000214.1:0-1686 GCA_041691355.1 bacterium
AGACGCCGGCACTGCATGGAGCAACAGCCTCAGAAAGGACATGCCAAATTAGTAGATTTTGATACAGTGCGATGATAAACCCAGTAATACTTAATGGCAAAATATAATACTGAAGATCTGTATGTTTGCGCATGATGCTTACCGCGCTGATGACGACAAGCGGATACATACAGACGCGTTGATACCAACAAAGAACACATGGAGTAAAGTGGAAAATTACGCTTAAGGAAAGACTAATTAGCGATGAAAGTAACGCAACAATAAAAATGATATATGGCAAATATGCGGCGTATTGTTTTAGTTTCATAGTATGGATTATAGCATAGCGCGATTTTCTTATGCTTACGTTAATTCTCTTGGTTCGTTTTTTTTCTCTTTTGCATTGATTGGAGTAATCGAAAGACATTCATGGTGCCACCGACAAGTCCGATTGCTATTCCAAGTAGCATATAAAAAGGAGCTGTATGGAGAAATTTATCAACAAAAAATCCCAATACTAACAGAAGAAGAACTGGTGTCACAAGCAAAAATGCCGTACTCATCCCCATCATGATAAGAAATGTAGTTGTTGTCGGAGAATCCCCTTTTTCTTTCATAAGTTTAGTTATAACAACCGCACAGATGTAAGTAAAGCTATTGACCATAACTTCTAATTATAGGATAATTCCTCAATGGTAGAAAAGGCTAAAAGAAAGTTTAGACAAGGAGATCTTGAAGATGCTACTTCACAGTTAAGAAAACTCAAAACGGCTCATACTTCTTCTAGTGTTGAAGATACGCACTTACTTTTTGCTGCAGCATTTGGCGCGGCTGTAAAAATTTCAACATTTTTAGATAGAACCAGGCAAGCTGTTAAGCAGCAACATTTTGATAGAGGCACATTTGAAGGTATACAAGCATATGTCGCTGAACAATTGTATGCTGATCCTATACATATATTTGCTGCAGACTATTGGGCAAAACAAGGAGAGGAATTCCCCACGATTGATACAGGAAAAGAAGCAACTGACGACGGCCGAAACCAGGTTTTCGGAAATATTTATAGGTTTGAAGGGAGAAAATATACCAGTTCGGCTGCAAGAGTATTGCAATTATTGTTAGGCGCAACACCTGAATATCCTTTGTCAACTGATGATCTTATTTCTCTTTCTACACCTCAGGTTTTATCTTATACTGCGAATTTTGATGCAATTAAAGATTCTGTACGAGTATTTCACAGAGATTGGGAAATAGTTCCTGTCCCTCCTTTAAATGAACGTGACGATGAAAGATATTTTATGCGAAGGAAAGTACAACCGGAGGTTTCAGAGCGTACAGTCTCAGATATAGAATCTAAAAAACCTCTATTGCATATAGTGATTGGAGCAGAGAATACAGGATATCCGTGGCAAAAAACGTATAATTTACTTACTGTTAATGGTGAACAGAGTCATTTAGGGAGCAGTGCTGTTAGGAAGCGTACTCGTACTCAAGCATTTGATGATGCTCTTCGTATTTTAGAGTACTTATGTGAGACACAAGGGAAAATGTCAACACATGCAGAAATCCTATCACGATTTAAAGATATAGATGTGCAATATCGTAGTAAAAGTTATCTTAGTTCACGTGTTGATTTTGCAAAAAGATTTTTAGCAAATCATTTACGATTTGATAATAAATCAATTATAACTGTACGACAGACTACAC
>JBEPUU010000215.1:0-1682 GCA_041691355.1 bacterium
CAACGGCACAATAGCGTTTTAAAAAAAATTCCCTCCCCTTGTGGGTTTGTCTCAGAACATCTCTCCTTCCCAAGCCCCCTTTATGTTAAAGTTCAAGCCTCAAAATTTTGCAAAGACAAAATGCGGAGTAGCGAAGCGGGAAAAACTCAAGCATTTTGTCTTTGCATTATTTTCTTACCACATGATTTTAATTATTTATATACAAATACAACTTATAAAATATCCTTTTATAAGCAGACATTTCATCTATAATATGAAAGCTGCACAGTATCTTAATTAATTTTATAAGTGTGGGCAGGCAACCTAGCTTAAAGCAGACGTAAGATTACTCTTTTCGCTGCAGGGTTTGGGCAGCCTTTGCCCACTTTTAGTTTTTTAATAAATTGTATTGGTATAGTTTTTACAATTAACTTACTGCTAAAAACTTATATTCTTGTTCATGTTTCAATACAAATGCAACTCTTCCTATAAGCTTTCTTGATATAGTGATTATAGCTCTGGTTTTTCTCTTCCTCTTGCTAAGTTCATTAAAACTCATTAGTAAGCCCGGATCTTTCCGGATCGCTGTCCAGCTGCTTTCTATTATTATTCTTTTCAATCTACCGTTGCCTCTTCGGGTCATATTGTTACGATTTTCCTTTTCTCCACTCGAATATTCAGAGGGTACCAGGCCAATAAAACTGCACAGTTTATCTATGTTACCAAATCTATTTATATCCCCTATTTCTGTTAATAATATCATTGCTGTAAGTATACTTATTCCGGGTATTGTTCTAAGAAGATTTACATTTTTTTTATATCTTTCACTTTGAGATAATTTTCTAATCTCTTTGGTTATATCGCTTATCAGTTTACGATAATATCTTAACTCTTCTAAGTAAGTCTTTAATGAGATCTTTGCTGATATATGATCTGTCTGCAAATTTTCTAAATATTTTATATACTTATTCGACCAATGAGTTTTGATCTCTTCATCTGTTATTTCTATTCCAAAGAACTTCATTAAACCCTTTATCCTGTTCTTACAACGGGTTTGTTCTTTTACTAATGATTCCCTGGTTCGTATGACTGATCTTTCTTCATATGTCTGCCTATCGTGAACATAAATTCCTTCCAGCTCTCCGTGACTATGACAGCGGGATAACTTCCTTGAATCTCGCTTATCTGTCTTGCGATCTTTTTCTTTGTGTGTTGTTGGAATATCTGCAGGATTTGTTACAATACAATCTACTCCATTCTTTTTCAACTCATCATGAATCCAAAAACCACAAAATCCTGCTTCATAGACACAATGATAAATTCCTCCGGGAAAATTTCTTCTTAAATAATTTACAAGTATTCTTACTTCCGGATCCTGACTTATTGGTCCGTGTAAAACTCCTCCAACTATCATACTCACTACCCATCTCTTTGCGTGTACATCCATTCCTACATAAATATGCTGATTTGTAAAATCTAAATAGTTAGTTTGTTTCATCTAATTAATGCCTCATTTTTGATTTAATAAATTTTTTTTAGTCAATTAAATTTAATAAACAAATTTGGGGCTTTCTACTTTAAACATAATACCTAGCTTGGGGAAGTTAAATTCTGCGCAATCTTTCCTTACAAAGCTGGGGCTTTGTAAGGAGCAGGTCATGTTTTGAGACGTAATCAAAAAAGGAGGGGGAAGCCTTATATTG
>JBEPUU010000216.1:0-1548 GCA_041691355.1 bacterium
GCACATACCATCTCTAACACGGTTATATTCTGTATTTTCATACCAATAAACAACAACTTTGTCATGGTTGCATTCTTGTTGTAGTTTGAGAAGGAGGCTATTTTTTTCTCCATCTAATTTTTCAAGCGTTTCCTGTATTTCAAGGATACGATTTCTTTTATCTTCCAGTTCTAAGTTCATAGTGTTACGTTTCCCTCACCTTATCACACCCCTTGACGGTGTCAATGAAGCAGGGTAGAGTGGGTAAGAATTAATTCAGTAACTTAAAACCATAGTGTATGTGTATGTCGCAATCAGAATTAAGTAATACAAGTAATGAAAATTTACTCCAATTTTACAAAAGATCGATCGAGCTTCAGGAAGGAAAAAGCCCTCACGATAGGGAACAGCTATCAACAGAAATTCTGAGAAGAATGAATGAGAAACAATCCGTCCACGAACCGCCTACTCGTTACCGACAAGCAGGAGATGGGCATGATGAATTTTCATAAACAAAAAACTATATCTATTGAGAACCTATTTACTTAGGTTTTTTTTTATTTGCTCCGAACATTGGACGATGTTCGAATATGTTTGACATAAGGGACTATTCGGATAATATGTCTAAAAACAACAAAATATGAAACAAACACTATTTATGCTCCTTTTAGGTTCTAAATCAGAAGGTAGACTAACTGAACAACACGACATATTCTTTGGGATTGCTCCAACTATAAAAGACCTTATTCCTGAAATTATTGCCTTTTGGCCAGAAACTAAAGGGAAAATTCATATTGACGTATGGAGAGAAATCAAAACTGTTGAAGGCTATGGAATAACAATTGTTCCAAAATATACCGCAAAATCTTCCAATGAGGTTGATGAAAAATTGTTTTTTATCAACCTAGGCGGATACAAAAAAGATGAGTTTGAAGAGTACCACTATAAAGTACTTACGGCTGCTTTGAACAAAACAGAGGCGATAGCAACATCTAAAAATACAACATTTTTTAAACACATGGGCATAAAAGGTGCTAATTCTCATGTTGATGAAAAATATGGAATTGATATTGACGACATGTATGCAATTGAAGATATATTACCTCCACATATAAAAACACAATATCGTATACGTATTGTTAAAAACGATAACCTTGTTGAAGATGTTATAACTGCCGGATACCTTACACTCGATAAGTTAAAAAAATAAATCTATTACCCCTACCTTAAGAAAGTAGAGGTTTTCTTTTGCTCCGAACGTGGGATGATGTTCGAACGTATCTGATACAATAGAAACGTGAGAAGAAAGGCGACAATTACGGTATTTGTAGGGCTGGCCATTGCTGCGGCTTTATTTTGTATATATCAACTTCATCATTTAGAAGTTGCTCATAGCACTTTTGAAAACTACTATCAGTTCAGAGGATGCGTACAACTACTTGAAAAAACTGATGCTTATGGAACCTGTAAATTGGCATCAGGACAGACAATCAAAATTGTTGGCATTAACAATAAATGGTATCTGGACGGTGACGGTCCTAAAGTATTCTAGGTCGTACCCCTGTAATG
>JBEPUU010000217.1:0-1537 GCA_041691355.1 bacterium
TCTCTACACTCCCCTGAATTTTGGCATTTTTGAGATAGTTGTCATAATATATTTTTATATTTGGATATGTTGCATAGAATTGTTGGATGAATTGTTCAGCATCTTCTTGAGGAATGTGAAGCCCGGAACTCATCCCATAACTACTCATGCCATAGATTATGCCGAAGTTGATTGTTTTGGCAACGGTACGTTGATCTTTGGTTACTTCCTCATATGAAACACTAAAAAGTCGACTTGCAGTTAATGTATGTACATCTTTATGTTCTTCAAATGCTTGAATCAGGGCTTTCTCATCAGCCAAATACGCAAGGATTCGAAGTTCTTGTTGTGAATAATCAAATGAGACAAGTACATGATCCGGTGATGCAACAAAACATGATTTTATCTCAAGTCCTATCTCAGAAGACACAGGGATATTTTGTAAATTCGGATTTGATGAAGCGATGCGTCCAGTATTCACAAGTACTTGATTGTAATTCGTATGAATTTTACTCGTCTCGTCGACTTTTTGAATAAGACTTTCGACATATGTTGATCGTAATTTGGTTAGTTCTCGATATTCCAGAAGTTGGGCTATAATTGGAAATTGATCTGAAAATTTGGATAATTCACCTTCGTTGGTTGCGTATTTTCCTGTCTTTGTTCTCCCCAATGGAATGCCGACTTTTTCTGCAAGAAAACTTCCGAGTTGTAATGGAGAATTAATATTGATCCCTCCACCTGTTTCTTTGGATATTTCTTCTTGTAACTGCAGAACTCGATTATCAATCTTCTCTCCTACATTCGTCAGTTGTTTCACATCAAGCAAAATACCTTTTTGTTCCATCTGACCGAGGATTTTTGCCAGTGGCATCTCTATCTCATAAAAAAGTTTTTCTAATTTTGGGAATGTTTTCAGTTTCTCTTTTTGTTTTTCCGCCAATTCTTCCAGGGTCGTAACTGTATAGTGTTTGAGAGTTTCTTCAAGATCACCGAAACGTCGACCTTCAGATAGAAGTGCTTCTGCAAGATAACAATCAAAATCTCCATCGAAATTATTTAAAGTTTTACAATCCCAAATTGCTTTCATAGTGTCGTTAGTTTAGTTAATTTGTTTTATTTTGTCCAATTCTTCATCAGACAAACCAAAATGATGGCCAATTTCATGAAGTACTGTGTGCTTAATCTGCATTTTTGCATCTTCTTCAGTCTTTGAATATCGTAACAATGGCTGTTTGTAAATCGTTATTTTGTCGGGAAGTGAGGAGTAACTTGCTCTTTTGGTTTTTGGAACGCCTCTATACAATCCTAGAAGCGGAAGATTCGGTGGGGGGTCATCCTCAATTACAATTTCTACATTGTCTAGCTGCGACAAAAATTCTTTGGGAAGCGATTGGATTGTTTGCCTTACAATTTGCTCAAATTCTTTATCGGTCATAGTTTTATTTTATCATGGTTTGATATGTGAAATATGCATCTTGATGAAGATCAGCTTTTTGTTACTATCTAATACCCAATGCAGAGATCGCCGCCCTTTCAAGGGCGGTGGTGAATGCAT
>JBEPUU010000218.1:0-1524 GCA_041691355.1 bacterium
GCCGTTCTCTCAGTATTTCTGTTGTCTGGATCTCTAGTTGTCTCTCAAGTTTTATGATTTCTGCGGTTTGAATAGCTCTTATTACGTCAGATGAAAAAATCGCGTCAAAATGTATTGTTTGGAGATCTTTAGCTCTCTCTCTGGCTTGGTTTTCTCCTTTTTCGGTTAGAGAGGCTCCTCTGATGCCCCACTGTCCAGGGACATAATGGTCTTCTTTAGGCAAAGCATTGTATTCTGATTCTCCATGTCTTACAACATAGATTGTAGTGAGATTATTCTTCATCGTCATATCCTCTGTTGCGTGTAATTCCATGTCTATCTACAATTTTAAATGATTTTCCATCTGTTTTGATAACGAAATATGCTGCATTTTTTATTGTACCTCCTCGAAGTTCGTTATATTTTGCAAAACCTTCCGAAATGAGAAAAGATCTCATTACATATCCATGACTCACCAAAAGTATTGTTTTATTTTTATACTTGGGAACAATTTCTTTTATAAAATTCTTGAAACGATTTACAACATCATGACCGCTTTCTCCATTTGGAAAATATTTAAATGAGAACTTTTCTTCCTCATTTAATATATCCAACGCCTTTTCTATTTCTCTCTTTTTTTCATTTGACATCGGTTCTCCAAAAAACCTTTCTCGTATATTTTGATCCGTAATGACGGGTAAATTATATTTTGCGGCTAGTATCTCAGCTGTTTCTTTTGCTCGAGAAAGATGTGAAGAAAAAAATACAGAGAATTGAACTTTTTGTAATCGTTGAGCTATAATATCAACTTGTTCTCGCCCTTTTTGTGTTAAAGAACTCCCAAATTCTCCAAAATGCGAGGCTGGTTCGTTCGGGTTTTCATGAGCGTATACATTACTTTCTGATTCTCCGTGTCTTACAACATAAATTGTAGTTAAATCATTGTTCTGTTTAAGCATTATCCAAAAGTGCGTCGACGACAAAAAATCCTTGGTAGTGTTTTGTAGTATTTGATAAAGCTTGTGTTTGCGTAAGTGAGTCTTCTGCTTTGTCTTTTCGAGTTACATTTTCAAGTCCTGTGACATGTGCTGTTGGCTCAACATTTTCTGTATCTACTTCCTTAAGCATCTCAACGTAATTTAGGGTTTCGGTAAGTTGAGTCTCAAGAGTCTTTTCTTCTTTTTGACTGATGGGTAGATTTGCGAGTTTGGCGATGTGTTTTATATCCAGCTTCATGGAAGAATATTATACTCTAATTCCAAGCCGATTGGCAATGACAGTTTTTGCTTTTTCTTCAAGTGAGTCATCAAGTTTCTCCAGTTCAATAGGTTTTTTATATTTTATTTCTAGAGCTTTTGTAATAAGCCAGTCAGCAACCTGCGGATTTTTGGGAAGAAGAGGACCGTGAAGATAACTACCAATTGCATTTTTATATACAACTCCTTCGGTTCCATCTTCACCATTATTGCCAAAACCTTTCAGAATTTTTGCAAATAATTTTGTAAGATTCCCAAGATATGTGCGACCACCATGATATTCAAAACC
>JBEPUU010000219.1:0-1521 GCA_041691355.1 bacterium
CAGGGAAAGTAATAACGCCTTTCTTCAACCAGACTCCTTCTTTTATTTCTTCGAGTGATTGATCTTCCGGTAAGGCAATAGTGCGTTTGTTTTTGCCAATATTTTGGATATCAAAAACAATATTGGTTTTTGCGGTATATTCCTGCGATTGCTTCTTGTTGTACAACTCTATTTGTTTGTGGTTCATGAGCCTGTGGTTGATATTTTTCCAAAGATGTATTATATTTTATGTTCGGAAAAACTTCAATATATGAAAAATCGAGAGATTGAGATAAGAATTCCCAACAGACCAACCCCTGCGACCGTAAAGGATCCTTTTTTCGCACAATTATTATCATACTCCAAAATTGTAATTTTTTCTTCACATCTTGATGACGCAATTTTGTCGATGGGGGGTCTCATGTCCGAAGTTTCAGTTGCCGGATTGGACATTGAAGTTTGCTCTGTTTTTACGCAAGGGGCAGCCGGCACTTCGAAGTCAATTGAAATAATTCTTGGTAGATCAGGAATTGACAATACAAAAGACTACATTAAGGCCAGGAAAAAGGAAGACGAAACTGCATTAAAATCTATAGGTGTAAATTCATTCCACCGTATGGATCTTTTGGATGCCGCATGGAGAGTCGAAAAGGACGGCAGCTCAATTTATCCGAGTTCTCAGGTCGGAATTGTTAGTGAACTTGACAATCCAATTCGCAACAAGCTTGAAAAAAAGATAAAAAGTTATGTTTCCGAGTTTTCAAACGTCGCATTTTTTGCGCCGCTTGCGCGTGGACTTCACATTGACCATCAAATCCTTCGGGACGCGGCAACAGATGTTATTCCAAATGTAATTTATTATGTAGACTTTCCGTATTCTGCAAAATTTGAGAATGTTGAGGAGTTTATTCAAAATAACAAACTCCTCAAGCACGCATGGGCAGGAGACTTTGAGAAGAAAAAAGAAGCAATATTACTTTACAAAACCCAAATTGAAAGTTTTATTGCATTTGGAAATGGAACACTGGAATTAACCCCTGAAGATTTTTATTCTAAGGATTAGGTTTGTTCTCTTCAGTGCTATAGACTGCAGGATAAAACTTAAGAGGATACATCTAGACAACAGCGGGTTCAATGCTTGTGTACCATAATTCACACAAGCAACTTTCGCGAACTATTTCCACCACGACCTATCAAATATACCATTTCGCATCTGTATCTTGAAAGGAACGAATAGTCTTTCACCCTTTTCACCGTCCACCTCTTCTACAACGACGCGGATCCCCCCACCCCCGGATTGCCTATGCACTTTTAATTCATAAAATTTTATTTCGGGAGAACCGCTTATTTTTAGTCTTATAAATCTGCATTTTTCACCATCATTAAATCGTTTTATCTCGTTTATAATGTTTGATTTATCCACGGATGAAAAACCTTTCAACATACCTTCTAGCTCGTCTGCATTCGGCGAAAGTATTGTTAATGCTACCTTTTTCTCCACCTGGAATGGCTTGTCAACTTCAAGAACACGTGACTTATCTT